>JAJFMI010000074.1 GCA_021772235.1 Chlamydiota bacterium | reverse complement strand
TGGATATTGAAAGGCGCGGCTTAAAAGAGCTGGAGCAAGTGCGCAAAGACCGCAAATATGAACTTTTTTACATTCGTAAAGAAGATGGCAAACCCTTCTTCAATCGCAACCTTGTCCGCCATATCCGCCTCGTCACCGATTTTGATGAGATGCTCTTGGATAAATATGGCGATGATCCTTTGATCAAAATCCGCTCAATTCAAGATCGCGAATGCCATCACATCGCAAAAGAGATCGAGCAGATGGCAGAAAAGCCAATTCAGAAATTTTGCAAAGACGCCTTTAAGTTCAAAGATTATTGGCTCGGGCGCACTACCTTAAAATCCTATATGGCGCTAAAACTCGCAGCCAACCATCGCAATTTACTCTCCAATACCACGGGAAAAAGTTGCATAAGTTACTTTAAAGACTTTCTTGATTACATGCGTGAAGCACTTTCTTCTGTGGAATATGCGAAACTACTCGGCCAGTCAAAAGAGAATTTCGACACATTGCGCAGTTCAACAGTAGGTCTGCTCCACCGTTTTTCCCACTCATTCTACACTCACATGGGCAAACGCGACGATGCTATCGGCTATCTTTTTCAAATGATCCGGCAGAGTGGACGCCGACGCTCCACATCCTACCCAGCAAAAGCGCACACCCTTTGGAATAACCTGCTTGAAAATCATGATGATTTTCGCAACCTGCTGCGTAAATATCCAAACGGACCCCTGCTACGCCTGATCGATCTTTTTGAAGAGCGCGAGCAAACCATTGGATATGATCCCTTTTTCTTGGAAAATTACCCTTCACATCTTTTTGATTTCAAATTAGGACGAAAGAAAATCGCTGTTTTACGACTACCTGCACCTGTCTATCAAGAACAAATTCTCTCAGCAAAAATCCTCAATGAGTTCAAAGCATTCCTTAGAGAATGTGACAAAAAACGCTTGCTGCTATTTAACCTGCAAGATCGTACCTCATGGGAAGAGCACGGTCGCGCAGAAAGCGTAGAAAAAATTGCCTTGGATTTTCCCGAAAACCTCACTGTGATCACCATACCCAAAAGCACCCCTTTTTACGGACAGCTCGATGAATATTCCAACTTAGACAAGAGTAAAGAATTTCTCACCATCCTATTATCACAGATTAAGGGAGGGGAGGAGTGCGGTTTTTTCTTTCCAGAAGAGATCGACCGCAAAGAGCTATTTGCATTTGTGGAAAAACTTATCCCATACGTGCACAAATCCTTTTTCAATAAAAAAGCCGAGCTCACTCGTAAAGAGCGACTCGACTTTATTGAAATCACCTGGCAGTTTCTTATCATCAAACTGACCGAAATGGTTAGCCCTGACTTTATGAGTTTTACCTGCAAAGACGCTATTGACGTCGGGCAGATCCAGACCATGCATTTCTATTCCTTCCTTAAACTTCTTAAGGAAGATGAATTTTCTGAAGAGGAGAGCGACTTTATTCTTTGGATGGTCTTCGCGCCTGCACTCATTATTCGCAATCGCGTTGTTGACATCCATCGTTTAAGTCGCGCTTTGAGTAGTCTCTCGGTACTATCTGCGCAGCTGGAGGACCAGCCGCGCAAAAAAACCGAAGCAACTAAACTCTACAAAAAACTTTAGGTCTACTTGCCAAAAATACGCGTGTAAATGGTAGATTCAGCAGGCTTTTTCCATCCAGAAGTTTGTGTTTGAAGCAGCTCGGTATGCATTCTTTTCAATTCTGAAATTCCATTTGATAGTCCTTCTCTATCGGACTCTTCAAGACGATTGAAATCAGCTTCAAGTGCTTCAAGAGCGGTAGTAAGTGTTGCAAGTTCTGCATTTAGATCGTCATGAATTAGAGAACCCTCATCGGCATCAGCAATTTTTCTACTCATTTCTCCCATTTGATCAGAAAGTTTCTGAGCCTGAGTTTTGTATTGCTCGCTTTGTGAACCACTAAGTACATTTACAAACGCTGTTTTAACGCCTTCAAAAAACCCCTGCACTCGTTTCCAGCCATTTGTTTTTATTGCTTCAATTGCTGGTAAGGAACTTTGTAAAATTGCGTGAAATGTACTAAGTTGCTCAATTTGACTTCCAAGGGCAATGTCCCACTCTCCAAGTTGTGAGCGATAGCCTTCAGCTATTACACGTCTTTCCTCGTGTTTAGCAGCATATCCTGGATTGATTGAGGCGAGTCGTACGCGATCATCTGGAGTTTCATTTGCTAGAGGAATTCGATCAGCATGTATTTTCGCATGAGTCTCTTTTAATTCTAAAATATCTGAAGCTAATGTTTTTGCAACTTCGGTCCATTGAGAAAGGTTTGCTTCTGCAGATTCAGCATCTACTCGACCTTCTTCCGCATTCACACGTGCCACAAATTCTGCTGCTGCATTCGCTGCATTTTCTGCTTTCTCAAGTTGAGCAGGTGCCATATTTTGTGATTCTTCAAACTCTTTTTTTGCTGCTGCAAAAGCAGCGTCGTTCGTTTCAACTTCTGCAGGGATTACTTCTTCAATTGCGGGTCTTTCGATTTTCGAAGCTGATTCAAGCGATTTTTGGAAATCATTGAAGGCCAATTGAAGTTTCTCAAAAGCGTCTCTGATGGCCCCGCCTTTCTTTTGTAGATCAGCAAGTTGATTCATTTCCGCTTTAACTGCAGCTGCATCTTCGGGATTTTCTTTTTGTAAGTTAGCAAGTATTGCGTCTCGATTAATTGGTACTTGCGCTTCCATTAAGGGTTTTGTATTCGTCGAAAAGTTATTTATCTTTTCAGCCGTTGCAGATATTTCTTTTGCTAAAGCGGGTCCTTCAGTACGAACTAGTCTGTAGCATTCTGCTGCTGATGGTTTACCTATTGCACTCATCTCTTACCTCCAAAAATTTATGTTGTCTTTGGAGCCAACTGCAAAAAGCCATTTGGACCCAAATCCGCCCTTTTGAATCTGGGTTTGGATTTATCGCAAATCGCTTATTTCCAGTGGAATATATCAATTTGTGAGAAACACAAACCAAATCCAAAATCATCGAATTTGGGTCTCAAAGCGCTTTTTGCAATTGGCTCTTTGGATTAAAGATTAGTGTAAGAAAAATATTTGGTCAACATAATCTTTAAGAAAGATTAATAAATTTTACGGACAAGGTTCACATTTGACGATTTCTTGCTGAGCTTCCATGAGTTGTTCATTGTAGAGTTTGAGGTTCGCTTCCATCGCTTCCACACCGCGCATGAGTTCGGCAAAGTCCTGTTTAAAGAGGGGAGTTTGCAATATTTGATTGGTGGTTTCAGTTTGTTGCGCTTTATCGATTAACATGGAGAGTCGTGCCATGGCGGTGTTGATAAGATCGACTTCTTTTTCAAAGTAATCTTTAAATTGATCGGGCGTATCGAGGGCCGTGAGCATATTGGCGCGTTTCACGCGTGTGCGCTGCCACTGTTTATTGAGATTAAAGAGAACGCCGTACTGGTTCATATCATTGAGTGTGGTGTCAACTTTACTCATAAGAGAAGTGACGCGCAGGTAGAGATCATCATCCTGCATGATTTTTCCAAGCGTGCCTTTGCCTTCGGCTAAGTTATTGGCAACATCTTCGATGGAATAGCTCGCATCCTTGAAGTTGCGGATCATGACGCCAGTATTGGCAAAAGTGTTTTCTTCTTGCAGGGTGGTCATGGCGGTAGAAAAATCGCCCATAGCATTGGCAAAGTTTTGTGTTGCGACATCCACATCTTCAATTAGGCCGGTGCTATTGGCTTTGCCAATTGCAATGGAGGCTTCGCTCATCGCATCATCAAAAGAGCGCACAGCGCTTCCCAGTGCTTGGCCATTATCATCAAGCCAGTTACTCACTTTACCAAAAGCATCATCCATTTTATCGGCAAGTTTAGAGAGTTCATTAAGAGCAAATTCAAAAGGGTCGGCAGAATCGGCATAGATGGGATCTTTGCTTGTGGCGCGGCGGGCAATAAAACCTTTGGGAATTTCCTTAGGAATGATGTTGATCGATTTTTCACCAAGAAGACCGGAGGTTTGCATCGTGATTTCATCGGTAGTGTAGACGATGACACTGGAATCAAGATGCGCAACAAGTTGGTAAAAATAGACGCCGCCGAGAGTATCTGTCGATTGTTGGCGCGCATCGGGAATTTGCTGGATGGCGACTACTTCGCCAACAGGTTTCCCTGCTAAGGAGATGCGTGTGCCAACATTAATGCCATTTACGTTGGAAAAGCGAAAGAGTAGAGTCTGTTTACCGTCACCAACAGAGGGCTCGAAAAAGAGCACCATGCCAATCAAAAGGCCGCAGGCGATGGCCACAAATAGGCCGATGAGCATTGTCTTAATTTTGTCTTTCATACTCTTCTCTAAATTTCCTTGGATCCTCATGAATTGTGCGCTTTAAAAATTCTATGATGGGATCCTCAATCTTTAAAAATTCTTCTGGTTTTGCAATATATGCGATTTTTCCGTCTTTGTGAAGGGCGAGGCGATCGCCAACATAAAGCGCGGAGATAATGTCGTGTGTGACGACGATACTTGTCGCCTTCAACTCTTTCTGCGTTTTTACAATTAACTCATTGATGTGCATCGCAGTGATTGGATCTAAACCTGTAGTGGGTTCGTCATAAAGCAGATATTCGGGGCGATAGACAATGAGGCGCGCGAGGCCAGCGCGTTTGCGCATCCCGCCAGATAATTCTGAAGGCATCTTTTTGCCCACATCATTTAGATCGACC
>JAJFMI010000073.1 GCA_021772235.1 Chlamydiota bacterium | reverse complement strand
AATCGAGCTTCCCCTTTGCAAAAGACCGTTTTTGATCTTTTCGCAAGCGGCCGCTTCCTTTTTTCCCTGAACAGTTACCCTTGCAATCTCACAGCCCGCCTCTTCTAAGCGCAAAATCTGCTCAATTGTCGCCTCAACATTATCTGTTGGCGAAGTTGTCATTGATTGAATGCGAACAGGATTGTCTCCCCCCACACCCACTTTTCCTACTTTGATCTCTCTTGTCTTTCTACGCATAAGGAACCATCATACTCTTTCACACTTTTCGAGACAAAAATTAAAGTAATGATTATATGGGAGTCATGAAACGTCTAGCTTTAATATTTCTTTTTTTCTTAGGTTGCAAACCCTGCCAAATGGTTGACGACTTTGATGATCCAATCGAAGAACTCGGTGGCTGCAACCACTGTAAAACCTCAAAACACTAACAGTCAGCATCTTAACAATTTCAACTCCCAATTTTCACCTAAATTTCAGGAATCTCAATGTTTGATTTCCTTTATAAATTTTGTTAAAATTGTTATGTAATCAACCAAATAACAAAATAAATACTATGTCAGTAATTACAAAACAAACAGTCTTTCCTCAATATGTGGATGACATTAAAGAAGTACATTCTATCATTAAACGGACAGGAAATATATTACCCGAAAAAAATCCAAACTTGTCAAATCCACGCATTAACAGTGCGGTTAGATTTCAACTTGGTAAAAGAGAAGACGAAACATTTACGATCGAAGAGTTTCGCACTGTTGCGCACAAAGTAACTTTATATCTCTTCAACTTGGGCTGTTCAGATCGCTTCGAGGATTATTCCAATCCCTTTATAGAGTCCGAGTAAATTATCTGGCTCCATATAGCAGGGAGTAGTGTAGATGCGATTTTCTTCATCAAAGCACGCCTCATCTACACGTTTGCTCTCTGCTTCCATTCCCATCTTTTCAAGCAATTCACAATTTGCAGAATCACTTCCCAGCGTCATCTTGATTTTCACTTTTCCTGCAAAGACTTTTGCAAGCACGGCTGGTGCAATGCATGTCGCCAAAATGGGCTTTTTCTTTTCATGAAACTCTAGAAGAATCCTCTTAAGATCGGGATGAACCGAGCAACCCTCTTGCAGTTCAGCAAAATCGCTTAAATTCTGTGCCGCTCCAAAACCGCCAGGCAGCAATATCGCATCAAACTCCCCTACCAGCAAATCGCTAAGCGGTTTTACCCTGCCTCTTGCAATTCGTGCTGACTCCTCAAGCACATTGCGCTCTGCGCCTTTCTCTTCATCCCCTGTCAGATGATTGACCACCTTTTTCTGCAGTATATCGGGCGCAAAACACTGATAGCTGTGCCCCTTCTGTTCTAGAACTAAAAGGGAGACCACTGCCTCTTGAATTTCCGTACCATCGAGATAACCACAACCTGAAAGAATAACCGCTACTTTTGCCATAAGCCTGTTGCCTACTAATTTGATAAAAACCCTAACCGTGTAAGTTCAATATTTTGACTTATTTTAACTTCAGTTAGAATAATTGCAAGTCATTTTATGGATCTTTCTAAATAGATTTGTTTTATTTTTTGCTAAATTTACAATATCTTGCAAAAATTTACCATATCATTATATAATTAATATAGTAAAATAAAGAATTTACAAACAATAACGAATAAAAAATAAAATATTTTATTTAAATTTGTAGTAGGATGGAACAAGTGCTCTTTTTGAGAAGAAACTCAAAGTTGAGGCTAAATCGAGTTTGACCAATTTTCATGATCTTATTAAAGAGTCTGGCTTACTCAGTATCTCTATCTCTGAAGCAATACCATACAGCATATGCCAAAATTAACAGTAAAAAGAACCGCGGATGAAGCCTTATATGACCCAAGAAGAGCAACACACCCTCGCGTAGACGAGAGTTTTGCCGGTAGTTCTGTGCCTTCAGAAAAAGAAGTCAGTCAATACGCCTCTTCTGTCATGCAAACTACCACTCATCCCTTAGATTTAGAAAGGAGGCCAACCTCTCTCCAACAACGAATACTAACGCACGAACAGACTTCCTCTCCTTTTCCAGATGGTTTAGGTTTTCTCGAGGAAATTTACCAACAAATCCAGACAGAAAACAACAAAGCACCAGAATGCATGTTTCAACAACCTAGACTATCCCACCCTACTCGACCACACTTGCCTAACATTCAAAGAAACATCAATAACAAAGAACTCATGCAAGCAATAAATGATAGAGACATATACCTATTACAAAGACTAATAGATATTGGTGCTGATCCCAACCACCAAGACGATGACGGTTGTACTCCACTCCACATCGCCCTAAATAATAATTTTTCCAACGTAGTAGATGTGCTTCTTGATAATGGCGCTATAGTTGATGGTAAAAAAAACAAAACAGGTGACACTGTGCTGCACATTGCAATCTGTAAATGTCCTCGGTTATTTCAAAAACTTTTAGATGCTGCCGTTGATGGAAAAGATGAACTGCTTCAAATCAAAAATGGTGCAGGATTAACACCAAGCGATATTCAAAACAATATTCAAAACACTATTCAAAATAATAAAAAGCTCATGCGGGCAATAAAAGATAGAGATATATACCAATTAAAAAGACTTCTAGATGAAGGTGCTGATCCCAACCACCAAGACGAAGACGGCTGCACTCCACTCCACCTCGCTCTAAATATTAATTCACCTACTATCGTAGATATTCTTCTTAATAAGGGAGCAGTTGTAGATGGAAAACGAAACAAAACAGGTGAGACCGTACTGCACACTGCTGTCTGTAAATGCCCTCGGATACTTCAAAAACTTTTAGATGCTGCCGGTGATAGAAAAGATGAACTGCTTCAAATCAAAAATGATGGAGGATCAACTCCAGACGATATTCAACCCTTCTTTGAGTATCGAAGAAACATCGATAACAAAGAACTCATGCAAGCAGTAAATGATAGAGATATATACCTATTACAAAGACTAATAGATATTGGTGCTGATCCCAACCACCAAGACGATGACGGCTGTACTCCACTCCACATCGCTCTAAATAATAATTCACCTAACGTCGTAGATACTCTTCTTAATAGGGACGCAGTTGTAGATGGAAAACAAACCAAAACGGGTGACACCATACTGCACATAGCTAAATATAAATGTCCCCAGTTATTTCAAAAGCTTTTAGATGCTGCCGATAAGAGAAAAGATGAACTGCTTCAAATCAAAAATGGTGCAGGATTAACACCAGGCGAAATATTAGAATAGATCGCACCCTCCGAAAAATAACAAATTTCTATACGAAATTCATCCACGCAAACATACAGTGAAGCCTTTATCGATGATAATTTACCAAATGGGACTAGACACTAGATACTAAGAAAGATAAAGATATCCGTTACACTTGGGTTATTATTAATCCAAAAAACTAACAGTTTAATTACTTATCTGCATAAAAATCCTTGTCTTGCCCCAAGGGAATGTCTCTTCCCAGCTTTTTTCTGTAACAAAATGTGCATCATACTCTTTTAATGCGTAGCTAACGGTGATGATTTTTGCCGGATGTCCACGAAGTTTTTTGCAAAGTTTGCGTATCACTTCTCCAGAAAGGGATGTCCCATAGAGATAGATGCAAGTGGAGTTTTTCAAGTCACATGTGAGCAGGTCTTCTTCTCGAATGAAGACCGTTTTGGGGGCGTTTGCACGGGCAATTTTCACAAATGTGGGAACGATTTCTACTGCTGTGACTTTGCAATTTAATAGGCTATTTAGGAAAAAAGCTCCGCGGCAACGGCCGGCTCCCAATTCCACAATATGATCTTCTTTTGTCAATCCACAGTTTTTTGCTAGACGCTCTAATATAGGGAGGGGTGTTTCCCCATAACAAGCTGTGCCGTGGAATTTGCGCGCGATGGCAAAGGAGTTGCGAAAGCGATAGGCCTTTTTTAAGGCGCGATCGAGTTTAGCAAAGGCGGGATTTTTGTAATAACGCTTGCGCACTTGTTGTTCGCGAAAAAGTTCACCGAAACGGTAACGAAGAAAGGTTAGCATATGTGCGGAGGTGTCGCTTCTTCATTATATTGTGTCGGACCTGGAAAGAGATACTCATCATTTTGTGCCCATGTGCCGCGTTTTTCTGCAAAACTTCGGAAGGCTTTTCCTGAAAGGTCGACAAGCGCTTTAGCAATCACAGGTTTTCGCTTTCCTTTGCGTATTTCAAAATGCATCAAGCTAGTTAATGGTACGCCTGTTGGCTCCCATTCAGAAACGGGTTTTGTCAATCCATTGAGAGCAGCCATAAATCCAGAATGCCCCTCTTCAATTAGTAGAGCAGCAACATGTCCCAGGGCATAACAGTAAGTTGCGTCAAAATTTGTCGGGTAACCGGCGCGGCCTTCATAACCAAAAAAGTGGCTGACCGGCGAAAACTTGCCCTTAAAATCGCGGTGTTTTTTGATCTCTTCTTCTACCTTTTCCATCAACAGATCTTGCGTATCAATTTTGGAAACTTGCACATTGCCATGCGAATCACGCTCTAAAAGTAACTGCTGTTGGATTTTTGCCGGCATGAAATCAAACGTCTTTTTTGCTTCCTCTGTAAGCTTTGTTTCTGGATGCTCTTCACCGCTACCTATTAGTTTATTGAGCTCTGCGATCAAACTTCTCACTTCGGGAATAAATTCTAACAAGCCTTCAGGAATCAATATTACTCCGTAATCTTTGCCTCCCTTCGAGCGCTTTTCGATCAGATCAACTAAATCGTAAGTAATTTGCGAAAGGGTTTTCTCCTCACGAGCGATTTCCTCGCCAATGAGTGTTTTATTCGGCTGGGTCGCAAGAGCGCATTCTAAAGCAATATGTGAAGCTGAACGTCCCATTAATTTCACAAAGTGCGTGTATTTTTTTGCTGATAAGCAGTCACGAGCTATATTGCCGATCATTTCGCAATAAACACGGCAGGCGCTATCAAAT
>JAJFMI010000072.1 GCA_021772235.1 Chlamydiota bacterium | reverse complement strand
TGTCTATAAAATTTTTCAATTTTCGGTTTTTATGAACTTTTTATTTAAAGCCTGCCAAGTGATTCAAAGAACGCGCAATGATCGGAGCGTTTTTATTGTAAATTTCTTTGTAGGAAGTAAGCGCTTTTTCACGTAGATTTCGATCTGAAGAGGTGATTTTGGTTGCAATTTGAGCTACAGAAAGGTCTTCACCCTCTAAAGGAAAAACGAGTGTAGCAATAAATGAGTCATAAAAATGCCCCCAACTATGATAACCATCAACTGCAAGATCAGAAATTAAATGCTCTTGTTCTACGTCGAGACGCAATTTCGCTAAATCGCGACGTTCTTTTAGTGGGAATTGGATGGCAGGCTCACCAAGCGATTTAATTTTTGCATCACTCATGTTGAGGAGATCTACATCGATTTCCATCCAAATTTTTTCTAGATCGCAACTGATGGATCTTAAACAAGACTCCCAACCGTGCGCACGCTTGTGATTGGTGTCCACAGCTAAAAGGCAGTTCGCAAAACTACTTGCTTGATGTATTGAAAGACGCAATTCTTGTGCTAGTAAGAGTTTTTCTTTCATCGATTCGAGTTTTTTAAATTCGAAGATCTGCTTACGTAGCGCTAGTAGAAAAGTATCGAAGTGAGCCTCATCGTACAGCGTTTTTAGGTTCCATGTTTGTCTCATAATTGAATATCATACAGAGTTCAGTTATTTTATTAAATAATGAAGGTAAGAATTCTCAAAGAAAAAGTGATCAATCAAATCGCCGCTGGTGAAGTGATTGAGAATCCAGCTTCTGTAGTGAAGGAGCTTCTCGAAAATGCAATCGATGCTGGGGCGAAAAAAATTCAGGTAGATATTCGAGGTGGAGGCTTCCAGCTCATCCGTATTTCCGACGATGGAGAAGGAATGGATGGAGATGATGCTCTGCTCTGTTTTGAGAGGCACGGCACATCAAAAATTCGCACAGCTGAAGATCTGCACGATCTGCACTCGATGGGATTCCGCGGGGAAGCACTTGCCTCGATCTGCTCAATTTCAAAAGTACGCCTTGTTACCGCAACAGAAAATCAGGCGACAGAAGTTTTAGTGGAGGCGGGAAAAATTTTGCGCAAGCAAACAGCGGCAAGAGCGCGCGGCACGACGTTCGAAATTCGCTCTCTCTTCTTTAACACCCCTGCACGCAAACGTTTTCAAAAATCGAGCACCAGCTCGCAGACAGAAATCACAAAAATGATGACTAAAATGGCGCTTAGCCATCCTGAAATCCACTTCACTCTAGCTGCTGGTGAAAAACAAGTTTTTGAAGTGAGAGAGGGGGAGTTAAAAGAGCGTATAGAAGCTCTACTGGGAAAAGAGTTTTTAGGTGGCGCGCGTGAAATCAAAGAGGAAAATATCTTCGGTTACCTCGGCTCTCATATCGATGCGCGCAGCAATCGTAGTGGCCAATATCTTTTTATTAACCATCGTTTGGTCCAATGTTTGCCAGTAAGCTTTGCGGTAGAAGAAGGGTACGGAACGCGCCTATCCACACGCCGCTATCCCACATTCGTGCTTTTTCTTGAAATACTGCCAAACGAAATCGACGTCAACGTCCATCCGCAAAAACGCGAAGTGCGCCTCCAAAATGAAGAGAAAGTGCGCGCATTTGTGCAGCAGAAAGTGAGCGCATTATTTGCGCCTTCTAAGAGCTACGTGCAACCAGTTGCAAAGCCCGTTGACATCCCATTTGTTCTGCCCACAAAAATCCAAGAAGATACGCCGCAAGCCTTTTTTACCGAACCCGAGCTGACCGCTGTTGGACTCTTTGGGAAATTCTATTTTGCGCAAAAAGAGGAGCAGCTCTATCTTTTCGACTTAGCAGCTGCTACTCAGCAACTATTCTTAACAGAAGAAAATAGGAATGTAACAGTTCCTATGCTCTTTCCATTGCATCTCGATTTTGCCCCCCACGAGGCAAAAAAAATCCGCGAACATCTTACAGAGATGGAAGAGTTTGGCATAAGCATCCGTTCCTTTGGAGAAAACAGCTTTATCGTCGATGCTCTTTCGCCCCATATTCCAGAAAACCGCGTGCGCGAATTTTTAGAAGAGTGGTTGGGAGAGCGGGGAGAGGTACGAAACGTATTTGCAAAAGCGGTCTCGCAAAAGAAGAAGTTTTCCCGCTATGAAGCGCATGAGATTGCCGAAAAAATCTTACGTATCTGCCCAGATAGGCCAGTATATAAACCAATAAGAGAGGAAGACCTTGAAAGATTTATCACGAATCAAAAAGTTTCAGCAAGCGCTACCTGATAGCGCCTATCTAATTGAAGATCCGACACAGATCTATTACTTAACCGGAATCAAACTCTCCTTGGGCAGATTGCTGATCACAAAACGTGGTTATAAACTCTATGTCGACGGACGCTACATAGAAGGGTGCAAAAAAAAACTGCCGGGACACGTCTTCCCTCGCGCAGAGAAAAAAATCGCGGAAAAACTCTATTTTGATCCAGCTACTACGACCTATGCGAGCTTTCTTGCCAATAAAAAGCTCTGCACAACTTTGCGTCCTAAAAAAAATCCCGTCGATCAGCTGCGCTGGATTAAAGACAAAAACGAAATTGCTGCGATGAAAAAGAGCGCCGCACTACTTTGGGAGTGCTACACAGAGCTTACCAAAAAACTCAAAACAGGCGTAACAGAGATCGAAATTGCCCGCGCCTTTGAAATCATCGCCTTACAAAAAGGTGCCGAGGGACTCTCGTTCGAGCCAATCGTCGCCTTTGGTGAAAATTCCAGTAAGCCGCACTACCATCCAAGCGATGTAAAACTCAAAGCAAATGATATTGTTTTGCTCGATCTGGGCGTGATGAAAGATTCCTATGCAAGCGACATGACACGTGTGCATTTCATTGGAAAGCAAACAGCGCAGATGAAAGAAATCGAAGTCGTTGTCAAAGAGTCGGCACGAGCGGCAATCGCGCTTTGTAAACCAGGCACCTCAATTGGTGACCTTGATAGAGCCGCACGTGCGGTGATGAAGAAGGCAAAGCTAGAAAAATATTTTCTTCATACCCTAGGACATGGTATAGGGTTGGAAGTACACGAAGGGTTTCGCATCCATCATAAAGGGCCTGATGCCAAAGTTCTTTTAGAGCCGGGCATGGTCTTTACAATTGAGCCAGGACTTTATCTTCCTAACGTTGGCGGCGTGCGTCACGAAGAGATGATTATTGTGGGCGCGAAAACTTCGGAAAACCTATTTTTTGAATGAAACTTAAAACGCGACTGTTTGTTTGGGTAGGCGCCCTCTTTTTTATAGCCTTTATCTTTTCCTATTTTTTTGAAGGCGCTCTGGTGCGCAAAAAACTGCGCGAATCGGAAGAGAATATCCAAAAGCAGATCATCTCCATTAATGAACGCAAGCGAGAAACAATTGAAAAATACCTGGGCGTCAGCCTGGCTGAAGTAGAAGCAAGACTCGATTCGATCTTGGAAGAACTCCTAGAGTATCCCCTTATGCGACGTGGATTTGCCCCGACAGACGCGAATTTACGTTTCAATACCTGGTTTCATAGCGCCAACCTCATGTTGCACAATAAGTGGATCGATTACATACAAAATGTGAACGAGAACAAACTCACATCACTAATTGTTAGCAATAACGTCAAAGATACAGGAATAAAAATTGAAGTGCTTTCAGACGATTATGGACTTGCTGTCGTAACCGAAGGAAAAGAGCTCTCTAAACCCTACATTGCCATTCGCTACTACCTTGATCGGTTTTTACTGCACGATTCAGTGCCGATGGAACTGCTAAAAACTATTGAACCGAGCATCTCCTCTATTTGGCTTCTTTTCGAGCCAGACCAGATAGCGAATTTTCCCATCGATGAAAAAGTTCCCAACGTGCCAACAAAACTCATTCCATTAGGACCTTATGTGCATTGGCCCGATCCGGAGTATCGTAAATCGTTTTTTGGCGAAATGTTACAAGCCCTTGGGAAAGCGCAAGAATACATCAAAGAGAACCCTACACTCCTCACAAAATCAGATATATGGAGTCGTCGCATTGCCTCGCGATCGATACGCGGAGTGGGAAAAAAAACCGATTATGAACCGACCGCACACGATCGTAAACTCTACAGTGATCAGATGGACTCTCGAGTATTTCGTCGCTTTGAAGAGCTCAGCAATCAGTTGGATGATTTGGTATTACTCAGAGATTTAACCGCTGTTTTTTCTATGGGACCATTTGGTTTTTCCCCTTTCAATCCAAAAGCGCCGGTCGGGATCGCTCGTACACCCGCAGGAGAAGCCAATGGAAAATCTCTTCTTGGTTCAGAAGTCTTTTTTCCCAAGCCACTCTATGGAAAATTTAGCGAGCGAGATAATTATCCCCCAAATGAAGAACTCTGCTTAAGCCGTTCCCTTGAAATTATCCCCGTACCCTCAATCGATCGATTCTTCTTTGGCAATAGCCTGCGACTATTTGAGTTTGAAAATGGAAAAAAAGGATCGAAAAAAGGCTATCTTACGACAGCAGTTGATGGCGATCGTATAATGGAGCGCCTCGCCCTTTCCACTAACCAGACAGCTGTGTTTATCAACGATGGGAAAATCCTAAAAGCCTTTGATCCCGATGGGAAACAGATCAAAGAATCGCAATGGCTCGGCATCGACGTTTCACAAATTATCAATAAAGAGTCTGGCATACTCAAAATTGGCGGAGTCGACTATTTTTACCTCCACATGGATCCGTTTAAAGAAGGCAATTTCCACTTCTACATATTCAATCTAGCCAGCAAAGAATTTCAGCTCATGCACGCACTTGATAAAAGCGCTAGCGAGCTCATAACAAGCATTAGCGTAAATATGCGCATTGTCGCACTCGTTTCACTAGTGCTCGTGCTGATCATCCTGAATAACCTAGCAAGACGCATCACAAAACCAATCACAATCCTTGCCTCTGCCGCAGAACGAGTAGGAGCAGGAGAGCTCGAAGAAATCAAACTTCCAGGCCAAACAGGGAAGCGCAAAGACGAAGTCTCCCAACTTTTCCACTCCTTTAATGACATGATTATCGGACTTCAAGAAAAAGAGCGCGTGCGCGGCGTACTAAATAAAGTCGTCTCAGATGAAATTGCCGAAGAAATTCTCAAAGGCAACGTACACCTAGGCGGCGAAGAAAAAATTGTTACCGTACTTTTTGCAGACATACGCTGCTTCACAAGGCATACAGAAAAAATGAATCCGACAGACGTTGTGAACATGCTCAATACCTGCATGACCCGCATCTCGCAACTTGTTGATGAACATAACGGCGTAATTGATAAATTTGTAGGAGATGAAGTGATGGCTCTTTTTGGCGCGCCCGTAGAAAAAGAAGATAGTGCCTATCAAGCCGTAGCAAGTGCCATCGGAATGATTGATTCATTGCGCGTTTGGAATCAAGAACGTACCCAGCAAAATCTCGCCCCCATAGAAATGGGCATAGGAATCCACACCGGACCTGTCCTCGCTGGAAATATGGGTGCAGAAAACCGCCTTAATTACACCGTTCTCGGTGCAAACGTTAATCTCTCTTCTCGACTTTGCTCTGCTGCAAAGCCGATGGAAATACTCATCTCCGAAAACACCTACGAGCATCCACTCATCAAAGAGAAAATCAATGTTGAAGCGATGGATGCAATGGAGCTTAAAGGCTTCACCGAACCAATCAAACTTTATCGAGTATTAGGATTTAAGTAGTAAGCTTCTTCATTCTCTTACAACCTCTTTGAAGGTTTGTCTAGAAAAGGTTAAGATTGATGAAATCTTAGGGGTTAATATATCATCTTCAGTTTCTTCTTATCTACAAGTAGCAGCAGGAGTTGGTTACGGTGTGGTAATTGGTGTAGAATGTACGGCTGTGGAAAACCCTGAATTCTTAAAGCTGGTGATAGGCATTATACAAAGTTAATGATCTGAAATTTTGACAATAGGATCTTCATCAGTAGCTTTTTTTTCCAGCATCCTCTCTTGTTGACATTTTTTTTTTAAAATCTTATCCTGCTCTTATGAGAATTGTAGTGGAAGCCTCTAACCTAAAAAAAACTTTTGGGAAAGGAAAAAAGGCAAATTGCGTTGTAGACCAGGTCTCCTTCTCTATTCGAAAAGGAGAAATATTTGGCTTCTTAGGACCGAATGGAGCAGGAAAGACAACAACTTTGCGCATGTTAACTACTCTTTTGGCTCCAGATAGTGGAGACGTAATAATTTGTGGGCACTCCTCTGTTCAGGATACAAAAGAAATTCGAAAAATTATTGGCTATGTTAGCCAGACAGGTGGAGCAGATTTTTCTTCTACAATAGAAGAAAATTTGGTTTTACAAGCACGTTTACATGGATTTTCTAGAAAAGAAGCAGAGCAATGTTCTAATGAATTAATTGAAAAATTTCAACTTACACAATGTGGTAAGCGTCGTGTGTCTACTTTTTCGGGAGGAGAAAAGCGACGTCTTGATATTGCACTAGGGGTGCTTCATAAGCCAAAGGTACTATTTCTGGATGAACCTACTTTGGGATTAGATCCACATAGTAGGACGGCACTCTGGGATGTGATTCGCAAGATTCAAGAAGATGGTACAACAATTCTTTTGACTTCCCACTATCTTGAAGAGGTAGATATCCTTGCGAATCGCCTTGCAATCATTGATAAAGGGAAAATTATCGCGGAAGGGACTTCAGCCGAGCTTAAAAAACAAGTTGCAAAAGAGGAGCTACGGATCCAATTCAAGGACAGGGTTGACGCTGAGTACATAAAGATTTTGAAAGATCATCCTGTAGTACAAAATATTGTATATACAGATGGAGAG
>JAJFMI010000071.1 GCA_021772235.1 Chlamydiota bacterium | reverse complement strand
GACCGCGTCCCGACGATCGACAGGTCACCGTTCGGTGCACAACCGCGTTCTAGAACCAACCGGGGACGTCGTGGTCGGGGTTTGCCTTCATGGGCAAATCTTGTACCTGAGGACTAAGACGCGCACTAACCATATCTTTTTAATAAATATCTAAAAAGATATGAGTTGAATCAAGACTCTGCTTGCGAATAGCTTAAGAGCCCATCAAAGCGGTAAAGATTTTCGGTCTTGATGATGTCGTAGTGGCTCAAGTGGCTGTATAGCTCGCAAATCTCTTTTTGTGTGCAGGTGCCGCCTGTTGTGAATCGGCAACGCCACTGGTCTACGCAAAACGTTTCAGGTTGGCCACCGGGATAGACTTTTGCACCGCGATTTGTGATCATCTGCAACTTTAAATTCCCATGACCCTCATTTTTCATTTTATCGACAAAATCGTTTAGAGAAGTTTTTTCACAGAAGTAGAAATCAACGCCAACGAGCTCACGTTTTGTTTCTATCATTTTCGGAACATACTTTTTAAACTCCTTCACCTTTTTGGTGTAAGCTGCACATTTGAATTGTGCAGGCTTCTGCCCTAGGTTTTTACCGACAGCTTCCGCAAATTCTTTTGTTCCAACTTTTTCTTTGCTCGTACCTTCTACAAAAATATCGTAAGTATGGATGCCATCTTCAATCGTTTTGAGCCAAGAATTATGAATGTTTTCTGCTAAATCGCCTAGACCAAGATGTTGCAACATGAGGAGAGAACCAAAAAGAAGACCAGAAGGATTGGCCATATTTTGGCCAGCACGGCGCGGTGCCGATCCGTGGATCGCTTCAAACATTGCACCGTGATCGCCAATATTGGCAGATCCAGCAAGACCCACAGAGCCGCTAATTTGTGCGGCTACATCGGAAAGAATATCGCCATAGAGGTTAGGAAGAACGATCACATCAAAATTTTCAGGCGTATCGGCCAGTTTTGCCGCACCGATATCGACAATCCAATGCTCATGCTCAATATCAGGATACTCTTTAGCAATATCTAAAAAGACGCGAGTGAATAGCCCATCAGAAAATTTCATGATATTGTCTTTTGTGAAGCAGCTCACTTTTTTTCGACCATTAGCGCGAGCATACTCAAAAGCATAACGCACAATTTTTTGACAACCTGGTTCCGAAATGAGCTTAATAGAAGTGCAAACCTCGGGCGATTGGCGGTATTCAATACCAGCGTAGAGATCTTCCTCATTTTCGCGAACGATCACAACATTCATATCAGGGTGCTTCGTTTTAATGAATGGCGAATAACTTACGCAAGGACGGACATTCGCATAGAGACCAAGAGTTGTACGGACCGTAACATTTAAACTTTTGAAGCCGCCGCCTTGAGGTGTAGTGATAGGCGCTTTTAAAAAAGCTTCAGAGCTTCTTAAGAGATCCCACGTTTCGGGAGCCATCCCGCTCATAATTCCGCGATTGTAGACTTTTTCACCGATCTCAACTTCGTGAATTTCAAGAGGCGCGCCGGCCGCATTTAAGATGTGGAGGACAGCCTCCATGATTTCGGGGCCAATGCCGTCCCCGCGAGCAACTGTAATAGAATGTTTCATGCCTTTATACTAATAGAAAAATCGCTTAGAATGAAAGAAATGATCGAAAAATATTTCCAAAAACAACAGCGCTCGCTTAACAATTTTTTTCAAAAGATAGATATTGAGTGTGTTGATAAAATGGCGACCCTCTTTGCAGCGTGCGAAGGAAATTTGCTTTTTTCAGGAGTAGGGAAGAGTGGGCATATTGCAGAAAAAATTGCGACAACGCTCTTATCTACAGGAACGCGCGCACTCTATCTGCCACCGAATAATGCGATGCATGGCGATATAGGAATTGTACAGGAAAAAGATATTCTCGTTTTGCTCAGCAAAAGCGGAGAGAGCGAAGAACTATTACAACTGTTGTCTGCAGCAAAACAACGCAATGTCAAAATAATTGTGTGGACCTCAAATAGCGAGAGTCGATTAGCAAAAGCGTGCGATTTGCTCTGTTATCTACCGTTAGATGGTGAACTGTGCCCTTTCAATTTGGCACCAACAACCAGTTCGCTTCTACAACTGCTATTAGGAGATGTACTTGCAGTGAGTCTGATGGAAAAGAAAAAATTTACACTTTCAGACTACGCGCTCAATCATCCAGCGGGACGGATTGGCCGGCGGATTACAACACGCGTATCAGAAGTGATGCTAAAAGGAACAAAATTACCGCTTTGCAAACCAACTGATAAAGTGCGTGAAATCCTTTTGGAGCTTACATCAAAGAGATGTGGTTGTGTATTAGTTGAAGAAGAAGGCAAAGTTACGGGAATTTTTACCGATGGGGACTTAAGGCGCGCATTGCATACGTATGGCGATAGAGTATTACAGCAGCCGATAGAAAAAATAATGGTAAAAAAATTTCGTGCAATCGAATCAGATAAACTCATTTTCGAAGCCGTGGAGGAGATGGAAAGTGATAGCGAAAAACGCATCATGATGCTCCCGGTTACAAAAGAAAACAAACTGGTTGGTTTGTTGCACTTGCATGATATTCTTCAAGCTGGATTATAATAATTAATTACCTATAATCAGGTCATGGAAGCATCAATTGCCTATGGTTTGATTCTCGCATTTTTTTCTATCGGATATCTCGCCATCATCTTTGAATTCATTGTAAAATTAAATAAAACCGCCGTTGCCCTCTTTACCGGAGTCATTTGTTGGACGATATATTTTTTGGGGAACCTGCAACCGTTAAACGTTGATGTTGCAGACCTTGCTGAAAGACTGTCAGACACCTCAGAAATATTATTCTTTCTTTTAGGCGCGATGACCTTAGTTGAGTTGATCGATTCTCACAATGGATTCCAAACCGTAATGCGCTTGATCCATACACAATCAAAGAGACATTTACTTTGGACAGTATCGTTTTTTGCATTTTTTCTATCCGCATTACTCGACA
>JAJFMI010000008.1 GCA_021772235.1 Chlamydiota bacterium | reverse complement strand
TGGATGGTCATCGTCGTTTTTGCGCTTTTGCCCTGCACCCTTATGGCCATTTGGAATACTGGCCTGCAAAAAATGGTTTATGCGAGCGGTAGCCTAGATTTTTTTGAAAGTTACGTACACGCATCGCAAACATTTACCGGCTACTTTCAATTTGGCTTCGCGCACATTGGGAAAATAGTTTTCCATGGTCTAAGTGCTTTTCTTCCCGTACTCATTATCTCCTATGCCGTGGGAGGACTCTGGGAAACACTTTTTGCTGTTGTGCGCCGTCATGAAATTTCCGAAGGCTTTCTTGTTTCTGGCATCCTTTTCGCCCTGATTCTGCCCCCGACAATTCCCTATTGGATGGTTGCAGTCGGTGTCTCCGCAGGAATTATTTTAAGCAAAGAACTTTTCGGCGGATCGGGCATGAACATTTTAAATCCCGCCCTCACCTGCCGCTGCCTCCTCTTTTTTGCCTACCCGACAAAAATGGCAGGAGAAATTTGGGTCGGCACCAATCCTGTAAAAATCAAAGAGAGCATCCGTGCCATAAACACCTCACTTGATTTGGGCCCGCTTGACGGCATCTCGCAAGTAACGCCACTTGGCATTTTCAACGTGCCATTTGAAGTCAAACGCATCCACGTCGACGCGATCGCCACACAATTTACGCAAAAGTTAAGCACATGGGATCTCATATCGCAACAGTTTGCCAAGTGGAGCACAGCTTTTGCTCCCGGTGCAGAACTCGGCATGCTCAACCCCACACAACTCAAAAATTTCATCACCGCAAAAATCGAAAACGGCGGATTGGGACTCGCAACTGAAAACTTTGAGAGCGCCTTTCAATTTGCCAAACTCAAATTTGGCAGCGGCTTGCTTTCAAACGGCAATTTTTTCTTTGGCAATATGCTCGGCTCCATGGGTGAAACCTCCACACTATTTATCCTACTCGGCGCGCTTTTACTCCTCATCACACGAATCGGTTCGTGGCGCTCCATGCTCGCAATGCTCATTGGCGCCCTCTCACTTGCCTATCTTTTTGAACTCGCCTCCAATTTCATCGGCGTAAATGGTGGCGCTTGGAACCCTGCAAAATTTGACTTTCCCGGATACAAACATCTCCTCATCGGCAGCTTTGCTTTTGGACTTGTCTTTATGCTCACCGACCCCGTCTCCTCACCAAGCCTAAACCGCGCCAAGTGGTTTTATGGCATTTTTGTCGGAGCCCTTGCTATACTCATTCGCACAATCAATCCTGCCTATCCCGAAGGCGTAATGCTCGCCATCCTACTCGGAAACGTATTTGCCCCACTTTTTGATAACATCGCGCTCAAACAAATGAGAAGGAGGCGACGTGCCAAAATCGTCTAATCGCTACACCCTCACATTTGTGACCACCCTCTGTCTTATTTGTGCCGCACTGCTCTCGTTTCTCTCCTCAACACTTGAGCCCGCCCAAAAACAAGCGCAGGAAGTCTATCGCAGCAAACAGATGCTCATTGCCGCACGCATCATGAATAGTGAAAGCAATTGGACAGACGAAGAAATCACCACCTTTGTGAGTGAAAACGTTGAAGCGCGCCTCACAAACGACCAAGGCGAGCTCTTCACATTTGAAGAAGCGGAACTTGATCAAGAAAAGTACATGCGCGATAACGCAAAATATGGCTTTGCAAAACTCCCCTACAAATTGCTCTACATCGTGACCAAACCGGAAAAAGCCTACATCATCCCCGTAAATGGATACGGCCTCTGGGATGCGATCTACGGCTACATCGCCTTAGAAAGCGACGCCGACACCATACTTGGCACCACCTGGTACGAACAAAAAGAGACCCCCGGCCTGGGCGCAGAAATATCCACATCCGAATGGCAAGCGCAATTTTATAATAAAGTAATCTTTCAAAAAAATAGCGCCGGAGAGACAAATTTTGAAACAGCGCCCCTTGGCATACGCGTTGTAAAAAGTGTAAAAGAATTAGGAGAAACCCCCGCGGCCCAAAGTGCCGTAGATGGCGTAACCGGAGCAACAGAAACAATGCGCGGCGTATCAGAAGCCTACCGCAATTCTCTCGCCCCTTACCGCCCTTTTTTAATAAAAGCAAATGAGCAAAAAACCCCTTAAAACCTACTTCACCGACCAACTTTGGCAGGATAATCAAATCCTTGTAGCCGTGCTGGGCATCTGCTCCGCCCTTGCCGTAACCATAAAAGTGAACGTCGCCATCACCATGGGTCTTGCCGTCATCTTTGTTACCTCCTTCAGCTCGCTATTTGTTTCGATGATCCGAAACAAAACGCCCGACAGCGTGCGCATGATCGCGCAACTTGCCATCATCTCCCTCTTTGTCATCACCGTCGATGAATTTCTCAAAGCCTACTTTTATCAAATGTCACTTAGCCTCTCCGTCTTTGTTGGCCTGATCATCACAAATTGTCTCGTCATGGGACGCGCAGAAAGCATGGCGCGTAACGTTTCGCCCCTACCTGCATTTTTTGATGGCGCCGGCGCCGCTACCGGTTACGCACTTGTACTTCTTACCGTTGGTGTCCTACGTGAATTTTTTGGCTTTGGCACACTCTTCGGTTACCAACTCATTCCTACATTTTTCTACGCTACCGAAGCGCACCCCGACGCCTATTTCAATAACAACCTCATGGCACTTGCACCCTCCGCCTTTTTTATTCTCGGCTTTCTGATCTGGATCGCAAACCTACTCAAAAATAAAAAGGAGCTCTAGTACAGTGATGCAAAAAAAATTGAGTCTATTTGCGCCTAGATTTTTCCATTGGGCGCTGCGCGGAGAACGAAGGCAACTTGGAAAAGTTGCTAAGAGTGAGCGCAAAGCCAAAGGGCAAAAGATGGGTCAAAGAGTCGCAAGTTTTTTTGGGGAGGTGTACTAAATGGGACCATACTCTTGGCTAAATCTCATCGGACTTGCCATCCAATCGATCTTCATCCAAAACATCCTGCTCTTCTATTTTCTTGGCATGTGTTCCTATCTCGCCTGTTCTGCAAAAATCAAAACAGCAAACGGACTTGGCATGGCCGTCATATTCGTCACCACCATTTCTGGAACCGCGAACTGGTTCATCAATCACTACCTCACAGGAGACGGCGCTCTCTCATGGCTCTCATTTATCGGAGTTGATCCCGACAAAATCAACCTCAACTTCCTTCAGCTCATCATCTACATCTCCGTCATCGCAGCCCTCGTCCAAGTCCTAGAAATTTTCATCGAAAAATTCTCGCCCCCGCTCTACCGCGCCCTCGGCATGTATCTTCCCCTCATTACAGTCAACTGCGCCATCCTTGGAGCATCCCTTTTTGCAACCGTGCGCGAATATCCGATCATCCCACACGTCGTCTACGTTTTTTCTACCGGCGTCGGTTGGTGGATTGCCATACTTCTCATCGCCTCTATCCGCGAAAAACTGATCTACTCTAACGTTGTGCCAGGATTAAAAGGGATGGGCATTACCTTCATCATGACAGGACTTATTTCCCTCAGCTTTATGGGATTTGCGGGTATTTCCCTAGACAAGGTCACAGAAGAGGACACTTATCCACTCATTGTAACTGACGAAGAAAGCAGTTAATATTAGTCTCCATTTTGCTTCGCGCAAAAATGCAAATTCATCTAAGCGCGAAGCGGCGTATGGGGTTCATGTCGCAAAACAGAATCGTAGTCCGGCCGCCATGACAGTATGAATAATACGGCTAGGCGGCCGGGCTACGATTATGTGAAGCGAGATGGAGCCCATTCCAAAATTTTTCTTGTGTTAATAAATTCTTAATAACTATACTGGTGACATCTGAACAAATAAAAAGGAGAGAGATATGAAAAAAATGATCTTGCCGCTCACAATTTTTGCCTGTAGCCTCTTTGCACATGCAAATCACTGCCATGAAAAAATGCAAAAACTCATCCACCAAGGAGACAACTGGTGGCGCTGGTCAAACGAAAGTGAAGCAGAACGTTGCTACACAAAAGTAATTGACGATTCAAACTGTCCCAAATTTATCGAAATGGCCACATTGCGCAGAGGCCTTCTCTATGCAGAAATGGGTGAAGATAGCCTAGCTATTCGTGATTTTTCCCACTCATTCCAGTCGAAAGAATTGACCCTTTTTACAAATCTAATGGCTGATTCTACAACACAAGCACTTGTTGGAGAGTCTATCGCAGATGGCATGCGCGCCGCACTTCCAGCTATGAAGCCAGCCATTTTTGATGCATCAATCGCCTATCATAATAAAACCCTCACCCATCCTTCTAACGGAGAAGTTGGTGGCGCCTGGGATTTCCTCTATGATGGAGATGAACTTGCTAAATTCCATGAAATACCAGAAAGAATTTCCAAGTGCATTGAAGAGCTAGAAAAAGAGTGTCTACAGTTTATCGAAAAAGCTCGCCAAGCACTACTTGAAGGGAAAATGAATGAAGCCGCCGGCCATATCCAAAACGCAATCCGACAAAAATTCCTTGCAACCGAACCACTCGTACACCAAAAAACGATTACCGAACCAGCAGTAAAACCTACCCCAGCACCGAAACCAGTAATTATTCCTAAGCCAAAACCAGTAGTAAAACCGGCACCAGTAGTAAAACCGAAACCAGTAGTTAAGCCAAAACCACCTGCAAAGAAAAAGCCCGCACCGGCAAGAGGCCGCGCTAGAAGAGGACGCCGCGGACAAGCAGCACAGGAAAATGCAAAGCCCGCACCTCGTCGAGGACGCCGAGGCAGAAGAGGCCGCGCAGCAGCGCAACCAACTACGCAAGAAGCAGCAGCAAAACCTGCACGAGGACGCCGCCGAGGACGCCGCCGCTAAACGTTAACCGGCACAAAAAAAAAGGGGCTTTTATTAAGCCCCTTTTTTTTATTTACTCGCTGTCACTGCTTTCTTGTAAAAGCCTTCTAAAGGTAATACCCTGATTAACCTTCCTTAAATCGCCACCACAATAGTCAGAATAATCATTCCAAAATCCTCTACCAATCTGATTAATTATCTCTCTAACTATTTCTAACTCTTCAGAATTTTTAGGATTGATAAGCATCAGAGCTTGAAAAAATTGCTCTTTTCTATTCAAAAATAACACTTCTAAAATTTCTTTATTCCCCTTACAAATTTTTAGCTGCATCCAAACAGCATCTCTACTTGAATAAAGCACCCCTTCTCTGGTTAATAATTTTTTCAATCCATTCGCATCACCAAGAAGAGTTAATAATTGCCCTTGAATCGTAAGTTCATCTCGAATTTTTCCTACCCAATGTTCAACTTCTTTTCTCGATTCCGATTCTAAATTAATTCTTTTACATAAAAATTTATGAAAAGGATTATTTTCATCAAAATTCTCTGAAGCACGAAATTTCATGATCAGTTGATCATTAGCACTCTCTACCGCCTCAAAATTTTGGACAAAAATTTCTCTAAGTGAGCTGCTCATTTTTTTTATTTTTAATTCTAATATAGCTTTCTGGAAGTTTGGTACACCTGACATCTGAGACAAACGAAGATTATTTTCCTGAAGAGCATACTGAAAATTTTTGTAATATTTTCCATAATTATTTCTTATTTGCATTTCAATTTTTTCTATTGCCCTTACAAAAAATAAGAAAAACGAACCATTTGTCAAAGAGAGTTTTGAAATAATTTTTTCTGCAATTTCCAACGTGAAAAATTCAGAGTCAAAAGCTAACCACTCCAATAAATTCGCAACTTTTAAAGCTTTTTCTACTTCAGCCTCAACCATCTCAAAAAATTTATTCTCAAGCTCTTTCAACCGTTCCTGGTTCTTGCTGACATGCATACCTGCTTCATATTGAATCGCTTTAATTTCTTCTGATTCAAGTATCTGATTTTCAACTGTCTTTATACATTCTAATAGCTGCTCATTACAAATTTCAATAGAATTTTTTAATTTTTCTAATAGAACACTATTCAGATTACCGTTGAAATTACGAATGCTAGAAAAAAGAATAACTCTTTGTGATTGCAATTGATAGATTTCGATTGCCCACAAAGGAATACTTTGCTCCTTCCGCTCCACTTTATTTAGATCCAGATTCGGTTCACGAATAGAGGCTAAAAAATTTTCCTTCTTGATTCTTCCGAGTGCTAAATTTACATTTTCTTGAGATTCAAAAAGATCGTTTGGAACAGATTCATGACGATGTGTTTCCTCAACTATTTCTGAAGGTTCTGGTTCTGGTGACTGTGGAGTAAGTAGGATTTTTTTTGCTGAAAAGAATCTTTTCTTGATTTGCCAGGCTGCAGCCAGGCTCGTTAGCGTAAGTAACGCCAAGGCTGTTATGCAGTATTCTTTGCGGGGGAGTGAAATTTTTTTTATATCGAATTTCTCGAAAATATGAACTTGTTGTCTTAGTGCTGTAATCATAATGCCAATTATACTACATATAAGTAGATTTATTGGCAATTATCTCATTAGGGCAAGGTACTGGACATGGTCGAGGAGCTCTTCTAATTCTGCTGTTTTTCCTAGTTTAATTTTGAAAAGCCAGCCTTCGATCTGAGGATCTTTGTTGATCAGGGAGGGATTTTCAACAACTGCGGGATTGATTTCTGTAATGGTGCCTGATGCGGGTGAGGTAATATCAACAGCTGCTTTTGTCGATTCAACTACGGCAATTTCTTGGCCCACTTCT
>JAJFMI010000070.1 GCA_021772235.1 Chlamydiota bacterium | reverse complement strand
ACCAGATCCAGGCCTATAATTGAGATATCCAATTGCAATATTCCCATTTGGAAGCTCAAGAATATGGCAACCATCAAGAGAGTTAGTCAGTTTATTTGAGCTAAAAATCTTTTTACCTTTCTTTGAAAGGATATGAAACTTAGAAGATCCAGTATCTGTAATGTAGGCAACCGATTTATCAGATAATAGCCTACTCACAACAGGGTGAATACCTTCTGTGATTTCAGCATCCCATTCAGAATTTTCAGAAAAGTCATAATAAGTATAAATTGGATCACTATTCTTATAGAGCTTTCGATGTACGATTAATTGATCACTAATCGCACAGGCTGTTTCCCTGCCCCAGCTCTCATTTTGAAGAATTCCATTTACTACATGACGAGGCCTTTTGCCACTAAATAGAGACCCTGAAACTCGATTGAATAATTGCACATCAATTTCACCACTTTTCTCATTGCTTGTTTTCAAAAACAGACGTTCATCATCTAGAGCTTTAAAGTCATAAACGGGACCTTCTTTTATTTGTTTATCTTGAAATTCCCCATCACTAAAAGTAGATTGATAAAGTGTATTACCTTTTAACCAGAATATTGTTCCGTCTGAAAAAATATGCGGTTTATAATCTATGCCCTTATTTTCTAAGAAGGTCCCCGTTTGAAGGTCTATTGCAGCAAATTCATCCGAGGTGCAACAAAGCAAATTTCCTCCGATTGCACAAAGTTGTAATTCCAAATTATCATCCTCTAGGATTACATTCTCGTGATAGTAAATTTTGGATTTTTTGAAGTCTTTTATAGTTAAAATGACAAATTCACCATCTGCCGTTTCACATGCTCGTTTGACTACTTCTCCATTACCGAACTCAACAACCCTTTCTTTTGAATTATTTCCTCTAATAATGAATTTATTTCCAACTCCAAAGCATAGCTCTCCCTTTTTTGACAAAAAGAGAAAGTTGATTCTACTCGGAAACTCCTCTCTAGAAAGCTCTTTCCATCCAACCATAGAACGTTGCCGAAAAACGATCTCTCCCTTTACCTGATCAAAAGTTGATTCTGCTCGGTTATTTACTAATAACCTCTTTACTTTTTCAACTCCACTTGTATTGAAAGGGAAAACAAACTTAGAACAGTTTACTGATAAGAACCGACCGTCCTTAAACCCAAAAACATTTCCATCGCAGTGTTCATAAAAGCTAATTCCTCCCTTTGGTCCTACTAACGCTGGAATCATTTCATTCTCCTTACTTCTTTTTGAGCGATTTGATCAACGACATGTGCATAAGAAGTAAACGTGTGGTTTTGGAAAATATCACTTCCAATTGCAAATGCCCCTTTACAGAAATTCAAACCCAATATTTTTATATTCTCAAAAAAACTTGTCGCTCCTAACTCAGCATAATCTGGGTGTTCAATTGCTGAACTCTTCAAGAACAAAACATTGTACCTCTTGAAAAGAGAATGATATTTCTTGACCTTTGCAGCAACTTCAAGATTCTCTGATAAGACTTGATTATCGATGGGAGCTGGGTAACTTTGCCCTCGGCGTACCTTTTCATTTATCGCTTCTTTTCTGCTTATTCCCTTTTCATCCATAATTCTATTAATAGCTTCGATCGTTTCTAAGATATGTTGAGGGCCAGAAATAACATTTCCAAATTTTGCTATCTCATCTCTTTCAAAAAGATAATTATACACTTTTCCAGCTAATCGATTCGGAATAACGGTTGCTCCCCCAAAAGCATGGGCCTCGATTTTACTAGTAACTTTTGATCCTAACCCTTTTGCATTACGAATTGCTCTAAGAGCTTTTTCAACAAGTACTGTTCCATGGCTATGCGCAAAAATTTGCATCGACTCTTTTCCATCAAGTAATCGGCGTATATTGAATGCTAAATATTTGACTAACTTTGTTTCCTGCTGTTCTCGTTTTTTTGGATCCCAATATTGAAAAAGGCTTGTTGGGTTATGAAATACATGAACTTGCCTTCCTCCAAACTTTTCCGAAATGCTACACCCCATCTCTTTTGCATCTTCTAAGCTATTTTGAATACCATTACACGATAAAATTACACTTTTTGAATCAGGCTGATCTCCAACAACGTGCAACCTCATTCCTCTTTGATTAACTGGTACTATTGTGCTCATCTCCACCCCCAAAATATTAATGAGATACTCAAGCTACCTTAAAGTTTTTTTAACGTCAAAAAACTTTAGAGAAAGGTTCTTTCAGTTAAACGATGTTCTTGATTGCAAAATTAAATTGACTCTTATAGATTTGAGAGAAATCAGCTCAGAGTGCCTCCACCGAATGGGTAATACGTACCATAAGTTAAAAATAGTCTATTTCTGCATTGCTCTTGTGCTCCCTTTTGCACCAATTTATGCAAAAGATCAGCAATCTCCCTCTAACTCTTTGATCGCTAAAGAGCAGCCAGGCTACACGATCAACTTCCAAGATGTCTCCATTTTGGAATTTTTAAAGTTCATTACGCAAATCACCGATACGAATTTCATCTACGATGATGCAGAGATGAACTTCAATGTAACAATTACTTCAGAAGAACCCGCTTCTCTTTCAGATACTATGGCAGCACTGACGCAAGTGCTGAGCATTCAAGGTTTTGACATGATGGAGCAAGGTCCCAATGTCATCATTCATAAAAATGCTGCGGTAAAACAGATCGCAACAGTCGTTTCAGATGAGGTTCCCTATAACGGTCCCTATCCACTACCAATTGCCACACGTGTTTTTCGCATTCATAACAATTCTCCGACGCGCCTTGCGGTTTTGCTAAAACCTATGCTTTCGATCAACGCGATTGTCGAACCTTCTGAAGAGACAAGCCACCTCATTGTCACAGATAATACCGCCAATGTAGAAAAAGTTGGGCAGCTTTTACTCAGCTTAGATACAGTCAACAATCAAAACATTTTTCTCTACAAACTGCAGTACAAGGGGCCGTTTGTTATCGATGCCGCTTTGAAAAAGATTGCAAAATCGTTTGAAAGAGAAGGAAGCGAAGATATCGGTCTTGTCGATGCGATCAATTCGCTGCAATATATTGATGAGAGCAATTCGTTTTTATTCAACGGCGACCAAGAGGCTCTGCGTAAAATTGAAAGTTTGCTAAAAACCCTCGACAGTGCTGGCAAACCAACAATTTCTGTTTTTGTATACAGACCCAATTACAGATCCGTAAAAGAAGTGGAAAAGGGTTTAAATCGTATTGCAGACAATTTGAAGGATA
>JAJFMI010000069.1 GCA_021772235.1 Chlamydiota bacterium | reverse complement strand
TCTTTGGATGGAACGGATGATGAAGTGGGAATTGCGCACTTGATTGAACATTTAGCCCTCTGCCAATCGGAAAATTTTTCTCATTATGAGATATGGAAATTTCTTGATTCTATCGGAGCGCCTATTGGCGCCGATGCCAATGGACTAACCTATTCGTTTAAAACAGAGTATCCCCTAGACCTACCTCTTGATAAACCTGATACATTAGAAAAAGGACTACTCCTTTTAAGCGACGTTGCTGGACGTGCGAAAATTACAGAAGAAGTATTAGAAAGTGAAAAGCAAGTCGTTCTGCAAGAAATCCGACAGGGGACTGATCATGATAGGCGTAATTGGGATAAATTTTTGCGTTGGTATTCAAATGATATGCTCGCGCCAAGTGAACAAGCGCGTTGCGTAACCGCAGCCACATTGAAATCTTGCCAGGAATTTTATGAGCGTTACTATACGCCTGACCAAATGGCTATTGTTGTAGTAGGAGATATTCATCCTGAAGAAGTATTGCAACTAGTTGAAGAAAAATTTTCCGCTCTGAAAAAAGGAACACCGCAAAGAGTTGAAAGAAAAGACCGAAGCAAGCAAACCCAAGAAAAGCACTTTTCTTATGTGTATCCAGATGTTTCAGAGAATATTTTTTCATTCGAAGCACAACCAGATTGCATCCCCCGAATTTGTGGAGAAAACATCAAATTGCGTCTTTATCGCAATCTCTTTTCATCGATGTTACAAGAGCGTTTTACGCTGTTGAAACAAGAAGGAGGGACGCCTCTATTGTCAGCAAAAATTTATCTAATGTCCCAAGGCTACCTTGATCAGAAACGTGGCTGTTTATCTATATATTTTACGCCACTACAAGGGCAAGAAATTACCGCGATGGAAAAAGTCTATTCTCTTTTTCAATCTGCTCTTCACGCAGGTTTTGGTAAGGAAGCGTTGCAGAAAGAAGTGCGTGTTACGATTGAAGAAATCGAACATGTGATCAATAACTGGCAGCGAAAAGATAGTGAATCCTATGCAGATTGGTATTCGGAATTTTTCATTGAAGGGCAAGAGCCTAATGATCAACTTGCAAGTATGAAATTGGTACTGAAATTGCTAAAAGAATTTTCTTATGAAGAATTTTCTCAAACAATACAAGAAGACCTTGGTGATTTGGACTTTTGGTTATCCTATATGGGGAACAAAGAAATCAATCCTGAACCACTTCTGGCCATACTAAAGCAGACATGGGATGGAAAAGAGCTTGGTGAAATTGAGCATAAAACTCTTTCAGTTCAACCGGAGCAAGGGGGAGAAGTTGCGATCGATAGTTTCACACTTAGCAATGGCATGCGTGTCGTCCTTAAAAAAACAGACTTTGTAAAAAATCAGATACAACTTTTTGGATTCGCAGAAGGAGGAAGTCTTTCGCTTCCATCTGAAATTTATGAAGCGGCAAAATGTGCCCCAGCTTATCAAAGAGATGCGAGCTTTGGAGGCTTGAAAAAAACACAACTCCAGAATTACTTAGAAAAAGAAAAGGTGAGTTGTAATTTTTCGATCGATAAGAATATGCGTTCTTTTGCAGGAACATCTTTTGGAGAGGATCACGAAGCTCTTTTCCAAATGGTTTATGCTTTTTTTATGCAGCGAAATAGTGACAAGAAAGCATTTTTGAGAACTCTAATGCGAGTAAAAGAGGTGCAAGAACTCGATGAGAAGAGCCATGAACAGAAATTCTATGAAAAAGTAATTTCCAAGTTATACTGTGGACATAAGCTTTTTCAAAAAGCTGATCTGACCAAGGTTACCCAAGAGGATTGTGAAAAAGTTCTTTCGCTTAGTTTCGGAAATCCTTGTGAATATACCATTGTAATTGTCGGGGATTTTCAAATAGAAGAAATCAAAAATTTGGCAAAAACCTACGCAGCTTCCATCCCGATGAAAAAATTGCCCTACTCCTTGAAGCCGGTAAAAAAACTGCCTGTACCGAAAGGCGTAAATCAAGACTATTATTATGGTGGAGATGAAGAACATGCAACATCCATTGTTCACATATCCCTGAATGATAAATTGTGTGAACACCAAATACCTCCTTATTTTTTTCAGAAAGTCATAAATGACGCCCTTCGCGACATCTTTCGTATTGAAAAAGGAATCAGTTACTCAGCAGGAAGCTTTATTTCTGAACCTCTTTCCCCATATAAAATGGGGCGACGTTTAGGAATTGCTATCCCTACATCGCCCGAAATAGTGGACCAGCAAATCCTAACACTTGAAGAAGTTTTCAAACGATTACGTGAGACCCCTCCAACAGAGGAACAAATCGAAGGCATTAAGGAGGAAATCCGCTTGAGTATTAGAAGGGGACTAGAAGAAAATCAAGGTTGGATAAATCATATCTATTCCTACCTTATTCGGAATGAAAATCTCTCTACAATTGGCGATACTTCATATCTAGAAAAGATCACACCGGAAAAAGTCCACGCTGCAATAAAAGAGTTACTCGATTTTGAAGATATGAGCAGCATCACATGGATGCCGGCAAGTTATGAAGGCGAGCAGGAGGAGGCAGGTTAAAATGACGCAAAAACCCCTGACATACCTAGGCAATCCCGTACTGCGCACCAAGTGTCCCTCTGTCGAATCTATTGATGAAGAGACAAAGGCGATTGTCAAAGATCTTATCGATACGCTAGAGGCAACAAAAAATGGGATTGGTATTGCTGCTCCCCAAATTGGTATCACCAAACGCATCTTCCTAACAAAAGTGCCGGTCGAAGGTACTGACGGCAAATGGAAAGATGGCAAAATCAAAGTCTACATCAACCCAAAAATCCTCTCGCACACCGAAGAAGAGCTCTCCTGGGAAGAAGGTTGCCTTTCTATTCCTGGAATTTACGCCCAAGTCTATCGTCCTCGAGAAATCACAATAGAAGCGCTAGATCTAGAAGGCAAAACATTCCAAGAGACCCTTACAGAATTTGCCGCTTGCAACTTCTGCCACGAACACGACCACATTAATGGTGTGCTTTTTATTGATCGCATTTCTAACGCCGATAAAAAGCGCCTTAAACCTCTCCTGAAGAAACTTCAGAAGAAATATGCGCAATAGATACATTCCCTATTTGCAGCAGCGACTATTCTGTGTTTTCCTGACTGAATATTTGATTTGCATTCCTTTTTAGTGTTGCGTCGAAACCGTTTGTTCTTTCTTCGCTCACTACTGTATAGCTAAGACCATAAATAGTTGTACCAATAGCTGCGAAAACTCCACCAACTACGCCTGCGACGATTTTACACTTTGTAGAAGAAAAGTACTGAGAAGCCTGAAAAAAGATTGTGGAAGCTAAGAGGGAAATAGATGCAAGCAAATGTGCGTCTGCTTTCTCATCTTCATTATAATTTTTTTGAGTGATGAATCTTTGAAGATCAGCACAAGTATTACAAATATTTTTCTTCTCCATGTTTCTCAGGTTGTTAAGATCAACATCTTTCGGGATTGTTTTTGCAAACTTCCGCGAGCTTACAGCAGTGATAGTCAATCCAAGAGATAAAAGGATGCTTGTTTTAGAAGCTTTCTGCAAAGAAGGATTTGTATAGCAAAAAGTTGTGAGTGCTACAGCAGCAAAAGAAATCACATTGGAATGCACTGAAAGATTCGCTAGATTTTTTTGAATGCTATTTATGGTTATTTCATAATTAGCGGTAGTTTTTTGAATAAATTCCTCTCTAGTGTTCTTCTCGCGAATATATTCATTCGAAGCTTTTTCGTTTGCGTATTCCCCTTCTTCCGGTAAATGAATGCAGTTCTCAATTTTCATATGGTATCCTTTTGTTTTTGCTGCAATTGTAAAGGGTTTTTAAAAAAAAAGGCAACAAAAAAGCCCCGCAAGTGCGGGGCTTTTTTTTAAGAAGAATTTTTACTTCTTCTCTTCGTCGAGGACCTCGACTTCTGCATCCTCAATATCCGGTTTTTCCTGCGCTGCAGATGCTTGCGGGCCAGCTTGAGGACCAGGTTGTGGTCCGGTCTCGCCACCAGCTTGCTGCATCGCTTCACCGATTTTTTGGATCGATGTGTTGAGGGCATCGATTTCGGTGCGGATGGTAGCAATTTCGCCACCTTCTTTTGCCTTTTTCAATGCGTCGATGCGTGTTTGGATTTCCGATTGGACGTTCTCAGGGAGTTTGTCTTTATAATCGGTTAGCGACTTCTCAGAGCGGAAGATCAGGGCGTCTGCTTCGTTAAGCGTATCGACGCTCTCTTTGCGCTTTTTATCCTCGTCTGCATTCTCTTCGGCATCTTTTACCATGCGTTCGATCTCATCTTCTTTTAGACCAGAGCTTGCTTGGATGACAATTTTCTGCTCTTTTCCAGATCCGAGATCTTTTGCTGATACTTTGAGGATTCCATCAGAGTCCACGTCGAAAGCAACTTCAATCTGCGGGGTGCCGCGCGCTGCGGGTGGGATTTCCGTTAGATCAAAG
>JAJFMI010000068.1 GCA_021772235.1 Chlamydiota bacterium | reverse complement strand
GCCAGCTTTGATCAAAGGAATGGCCATCCTCAAAAGCTCTTGATTCTTTTTCTCAACACCCGTCCAGCTGCTGAGCAAAATCAATTTTTCCACTCTTTCAGGAGCTTTTGCCGCTACTTCCTGTGCGACCCAGCCCCCCATGGAGTGGCCGAGAAGAAAAAATTTCTCCGGCGTATTTTCTAAAACGAATTCTGTCATCTCCCTGCGGCTCTCTTGCTTATTGAGAACAAGAACTTGCGCATCGGGAAGTTCTTCCAAAATCTTTCGGAAAAAACTACCGTCACCGCCAGCGCCAGGTAAGATGATTAATTTTGTCATTTGGCCTTTTTGTAGGGACTATCATTTAAGAAAAAGGCGAGAATAATCGTAAGAATGAGTGAAATAGGCAAGATGCAGAGGGCAATACGAAAATCTTGCACCGTGTAATTTGCAACACCTGCCACCATCTTTCCATCCCAGACATTATCTAAAATGTAGCCAATGAGCGGGGCGAGGAACGTTCCCCCGCCAGCAATTAGGAAGTTCGTAAAAGCCGCCGCAGTTCCGCGCGCCTCTTGAGGATTGATCTCAATAGAAATAGGGAAAGTGAGAATTTGCGCAGAAGAGAAAATTCCTACAAAGAAAAAAGTCGTATAGAGCAACCAGATTGGCATAGGAGGGAGATAAATTACAGACGAAAGAGTCAATAGGGCAAGAAAAGCTGAGCCCATAAGAAAGTAGCGCCTGTTGTGAATGTGATCGGAGAAATAACCTAAAAGCGGACCACCAAAAAGCCAGCCAACAAAATTCATCGAAACAATTGTAGCCGCCATGACCTTGCTAATGCCATACGCTTTAATGATAAAAGGAACGCCCCAAAGGCCTGCAAAAGCACTCATCGTAGCGTAAAACATCAAACTCAATACACCATTAATCCAGCTGTGCTTGTTCATAGCAATGAGTTTTAAGTTGCCCAGAACAGCCTTCATATTCGTTGCTTTTGGCTGGTGATCCTCAACCTTATTTTCTCCCCTTACGCCGAGGAAAATAATAAGAGCGCCAATCAATCCTACAATCGCTAAAATGAACATAGAAAGACGCCAACCATAGCTCTCAATAAGAATACTTAATAAATCTTCACCAGCAATCGCACCAACCATACCAAAAGAATTACCGAGCCCCACAAGTAGAGCTAAAAGAGCCGGAGCAAACCAGTGCGAACTCACATAAACAAGCCCGACAAACGCAAAAGCAGAACCCAAACCGATCAGTAACCTACCCGCACCTGCAACAAAAATATTGGGAGCCACAGCAAAAAGCAGAGAGCCTAACCCGCAAACAAGCGTGGCAAAAGAGAGCAAACGTCGCGCGCCATAGCGGTCCATCATCATCCCGACAGGAATTTGCATCGGGGAGTAAGCGTAAAAATAGAGAGCTGTGAGTAATCCAATAGCCCCAGCATTTACTTGAAAAGTTTGCATGAGCTCATTGACCATTACACTAGGAGAAACGCGCAAAAAATATTCATAGAGATAAAAAACTGAAGCGCAAAGCCAGACGAAGATACCCATCCAGGAGTATTGTTTTTTCATAGAGATCCTTTTTTTACTCCTTGTATCAAAAATATATTTCAAACAAAAGACCTTTATGAGATCTATTGTGGGTATGGGAAACTATCCGGCCTATCTTAAATTTATCATTGCAAAAATCGGACTGCCTCTTGTGGCTGTCTATCACCTTGTAATCGGAAGCGTCTTTTTAAACGTAGCGGCAACAGATGCCAACTTTATTGAACGCGCAGGAAACGAACTACTCGCTCCGTCGCAATACCTCTTTGCGGGAAAAGTAGCCATACCACAAGAAAATGGCACATACATAGTTGAGCAGAGATTTGTATATGAAAACCAATTCATGCAAAAAAGTGTAGGAGCCGCCATAGCGCTTCCTATCTCATGGGTCTGCGGCTCTTCATTAAAAGCTATTGCCTATCTTGATCCCAAAGTGCGTGCGCGTCACCACGAAATCGCCTACGCTTATCACCATAAACAGACAACACCCAATATTGCCTACTACAATTCTTTGGGAATGAAAGTGGGAAAAAAGCCGAAAAAAGTAGGCCTTACAGGACCGCGATTTGAAAGACGACCAGGAGACGAAGAAAAACTCTCCCACGAAAAACAAGCATTGCACCAGATAGCCGAAACCCTCACAAAAGAAGGCATCCCGTTTTGGATCGATCGCGGCACGTGCCTCGGTGCCCTCCGTTATGGGGGAGTAATCCCATGGGACTTTGATATAGACATCGGAGTCATTGCAGATGACTTTCATAACGTCTATCACGCGCTAAAAAACCTCGATCCAAAAAAATACCAAGTGCAAGATTGGTCTTCACGACGTAGAAAAGCGCCCTTTCTGAAAGTCTATGTAAAAGAGTCAGGCTCGCTTATTGACATCTTTCACTACAAAATCAACAAGAGTGAAAAGACACTACAAGTGATCGTGGCAAACGATGATAGCCTTTTTCTATCAGACAATTGGCGCGGCTATGAAGAGCGCTACAATAAACCAGTATCATTTAATACGATTTTCCCATTGAAATTAGCGGAATTTGATGGCCTTTGGCTACCAGTACCGCATAAGACAAAAGATTTCCTATCGCTTTTTTATGGTGACATTGACCATCCCGTGCGTTACTATTCTGAAGAAACAAATACATATGAAAAAGATCCAGACCATCCGTACTGGCAAGAAGTAAATGTTTATTAAGAAATTAACCGTATTCCTATTTTTTGTGGGCGTTGTTTATGGCATAGGTGCCTTAGGTGCGTACATGACTGATTTATCTCTCATGAATTGGTACCAAGGATTAGCAAAGCCAGATTGGACACCACCGGATTGGCTATTTGGACCTGTCTGGATGCTACTCTATTTTCTCATTGCATTGACTGGATTTCTCATGTGGAAAAGTCACGCAACTGGACTCTATGGTTTTTACGCAGCGCAGCTCATCTTTAACTGCCTTTGGACATTTCTTTTCTTCGCCTTGAGGCAACCTCTTGCTGCAGGAATCGATATCCTATTACTATGGTTCTTTGTTCTTCTTTTTATGTACAAAGCGTGGCGCTATAAGAAAATATTTACTTGGTTATTTGTTCCCTATTTTCTATGGATTACCTACGCAGCCGCCATTAATTGGGCGATTATCCTCAAAAACTAAATATCAGTTTACTTTTCAATTAAAATGAGGTAAAATAGTTCAAACCCAAGGGAGGAGATGGCATCCGATATTGAACCTCAATTTGGAAAATGGCGCCAAAGATTGTGGCCCATTCACCGTTTCGAACTTAAAAAGTTCATCCCGCTCCTATTATTAAAATTTTTAATTTCATTTAATTACGTACTCCTCTACAACACCAAAGACACCTTAGTCGTTACAGGTGAACATTCTGGAGCTGAAGTAATCTCTATATTGAAAGGGTGGTTTGTCCTTCCATGTGCATTCCTAGTCTTGCTTGTCTATACAAAATTGAGTAACCGACTCTCGATGCAAAAAATGGTCTATACGTTTTTGACCCCGTTCCTACTCTTTTTCTTTATCTTCGGATTTATCCTTTTCCCAAATAAAGAATTTTTTACACCTTATCTGCTCTGTGAAAAGCTTTTTGCCTACGTTGGACAGGGACACACCCACTGGATCGCCCCAATCTACAATTGGATGAACTCCCTCTATTATGTAGTCGCAGAACTCTGGGGACAAGTAGTGATTATGCTCCTATTTTGGACTTATGCCAATAACATCACCCGAATGAAAGAGGCGAAACGCTACTACACACTTTTTACGGCAGCAGGGGATTTCGGCCCCATGTTGGGAGGAGCCCTAGTCGCCTGGATCGCATCCATGCAGACTCGAGGAGATTTTGTCTCAACAGTGCAACACGTGTCGACGCTTGCCATTATCGTAGGATTTTTGGTTATGGGAGTTTTCTGGTGGATGGGACGCTATGTCATGACAGATCCCCGTTTTGTACCGGAAGGGGAGCGTGAAGAGAAAAAGAAAAAACCTAAACTTTCCCTTGGGAAAAGCTTCAAATACATCCTCTCATCGAAATACCTCCTCTGCCTGGCCGCAATGGTCATTGGGTATGGCCTTGCCATGAACCTTGTTGAAATTGCTTTTAAAGCGCATCTTAAACAGCTCTATCCAGTTTCAAATGATTATCAAAATTTTGGTGGAAAACTGATGTTTTACACCGGACTGATCCCATTTCTTGTCGCCTTTTTTGCAGGAGGGAATATCCTTCGAGTGTTCGGTTGGACAAGAACGGCCATGATCACTCCCATAGTTGTGGGAGGTTGCGGCGTACTCTTTTTGCTTGTTTCGATGTCTATCGGAAGACTGGAAGGAGTTGCAACACTACTTGGGGTGACACCACTTGTAATGGTTGTCGGAATCGGAGCTTTTCAAAGTGTAATGGGAAAAACGATGAAATACTCGCTCTTTGATCCAACAAAAGAGATGGCCTTCATTCCTCTTGACCCAGAAGCAAAAATCAAAGGAAAAGCCGCTATTGATGTGGTGGGCTCGCGCCTTGGAAAATCAGGATCTTCCTGGCTCCAAGCAGGATTACTTGATACAATCGCAGGTGGATCGATACTTAGCGTAACTTGGTTCTTAGCACCGGTAGTTACCATTGTTGTATTTGGCTGGTTGATGGCAATTAAAACCATTAGTCCGGAATTCACAAAAGTTGCGGGGGAAAGCAATGGATAATTTAGAAGCATGCTTCTGGGGATTGGGTTGGCTCATTGCGATTGGTGGAATAATTACTGGAAGCTTTGTTTTTCATATTGTTTACTCAAGGCTAAATAAAAAGTTTTATAATCGAGCAAAGCGTAAAGGGAATAAATGGGAGAAAATATTTCTATACGCTCTTTATACCCCAATAAAACTACTTATTTGGATCATCGCATTTAGTTATTCATCTGATATTGCAATTTATCACTTCCAGATCGGAGTACTTAAGGAAATTTCAAGCGGCTTTCGAATTCTTGGAGTTACGTTTGCTTTTATTTGGTTTCTTTTGCGCTTTATAAAAAGAGTGGAAAGCACGCTTTCAAAAACAAAAGACAATTCAAAAAAAATGGATCCAACAACTGTGCGTGCCATTGGTCAGCTCATGCGAGTGGTTACATTTGTTACAGGAATTCTCATCATCTTGCCCACATTGGGTATCCCAATTTCAGGGATAATTGCCTTTGGTGGAGTTGGTGGCGTGGCTGTCGGTTTTGCGTCGAAAGACATCCTTGCCAACTTTTTTGGCAGCCTGATGGTATTTTTAGATCGCCCCATAGCAATTGGCGAGTGGATTCGCATACCGGAGAAGAACATAGAGGGGACAGTAGAACAGATCGGTTGGCGTACAACACGCATTCGCTCATTTGAGAGAAGACCATTGTTTGTACCAAACGCCGTTTTTACCACTGCATCTATTGAAAATCCTGCACGCATGACCAATCGCCGTATTAAAACAAATATCGGCGTGCGCTATGATGACGCGACGAAAATACGTGTAATCGTAGAAGACCTAGAAAAAATGGTGCGCGCGCACGAAGGAATTGATCAGAACAATCCAATCATGATTCACTTTGTTAATTTTGGCGCTTCATCACTCGATATCAACATCTACTGTTTTACAAAAACAACAAACTGGGGCGAGTATCGCGCCGTACAGCAAGATGTATTTATTAAATGCATAGACATTATTACAGCACATGGCGCAAGCTGTGCCTTTCCGACAACTACCGTGCATCTTAATCAACAGTAATACAAGGAAGTAAACATGAGCGTTCAATCCATCTCATCACCACTAAATGCGGGCCAATACATTGCATGCAATAGTGCAATTGATGTAATAAAAAATAGAAGTTTTGAAGAGATCAGAAATTCACTAAAGAGTGGAATTGCAAACTTCCAAGAGATGGAGGATGGGCAAACTCTACTGAACCTTTTTTGTGATAGAAAGACTGTTAAGTGTTATGGCGATCGCTTTTTGCTGGAGCTATCGTGTGGGAGAAGAAAAGGATTAGAAAATTCTGATTCAAAAAAAGAGCCATGGTAGACGGGCAAAAAGCCTCTTCAGGTACGGATTTGATGAGCTACGAAAGATTTCTCTGAATATTGAAGTGCAAATCGAGCTCTTTTTTAATGCACTTAGGTTGTTGATTGTCAATATAAAGAAAGCTGTGTAATGAGATTGTTATGAAAAAATGTCCTGTGCTAAGTTCATTCCTATTTACTTAAAAGTCAGTTGTATTTATACTTCATCGTAACAAGGATTTTTTTATGGCTATTAGGGCAGTTTGTGATCTATTTTATAATCTTGTGGGCGGAGTTCCAATAGTTGCCGCTGCACAGGCAGCTGCCGCCCAACAGGCTGCTGCTGCCCAACAGGCTGCTGCCGCCCAAGCTGCCCGCACAAGACCCTTGGGTGAAGAAGAGCTTCAGGAAATATGTGAAATTTTTTCTAATAGAATAACTTTGTCTGAGCTTCATGCCTGGAATGAGCTTCCTCTTCAAGGTGGCGAAAGAGGGAACTGCTATAAAATCATTTCCACTATAGAAAGAGTTGACCCTCAGCTTATAAGCGCTACTGATGAACTGGGGCGCCAGGTTATTCATTTAGCCGCTACCAGAGGAGCGACGGAAGTTGTTCGTGCTCTTTGTGATGTCAAACCAATTTTAATTTCCGCTTCTGACAATCAAGGTCGTCAGCCTATCCACTACGCTGCTTCTCATGGTCGATGGGGAGTTTTTGCGGAATTGCGCGAACGCGGTGTACCCCTTGACCTTGTGGATGGGACGGGATTGCAAGCCATTCATCATGCTGTTTTGAATGGTCAGGCGGATATGATCGCGCCTCTTCACTTGCGTGATCCCGGTGTATTGCGAGTTAAGAACGAGCGGGGGTGTGAACCTATTCATATCGCGGCAGAGAACAAACAGCTCGCAGTTGTCAGCGAGCTGCTTCAGCTTGATCCATCTGTGCTCAAGGCTTCGTCTCGAGAGGGCAAGTTAGCTATTCATTATGCTGCCGCGGCTGGCGATTTGCGCATCGTCCGCACTTTTCTTGCGCTTGATGAGAGTCTAAGATCTAAGGAAGATGAATCTGGCATGATGCCCATTCACTATGCAAGCACTCGTGAGATATTTGATCTATGTCTTGAGGGCAATGCCCTTCCGGAGATTACAGGCCTTGCTCACGCCGCAACACGGTTTGGCCATTGCGATATTCTAAGAATCCTTTGTGAAGAAATGCCTGATTGCGTCACGCAATCTGATTCCGCAGGATATCTTCCCATTCATCACGCGGTGATGAATGGTCAAGTGGGTTCTCTGCAGGTGCTTTTAGAAGCAGATCCATTTTCTATTTCCGCGAAAGATGCTAATGGCCGTCGCCCATTAAATGCGGCTATTATGGAAAATAAAACTCAGGGGCTTTCTACCTTAGTGAGAGAGTGCCCAGATACTGTTCGATCCATGCTGCTGAAAATGAGAGAAGAGGATAAAAAGTCACCTATTGCTTATGCAATAGGTGTTGATGCAGAACTTCCTCTCATTAAACTGTTACTAGAGTTTGATTCAAATTTGTTTAATGTTTTAGTTGAACGTAGAGAAAGAAATGATGCAGATGAAGATCCTTCAGATGAGCTTTCGTCTCTTGCTAGGTACATTACCGCTTATGCAAACAATAGCCCTCTTGATGAA
>JAJFMI010000067.1 GCA_021772235.1 Chlamydiota bacterium | reverse complement strand
GAATTTCTGGCCCTCTCCAATCTGGCAAAGCGCTTATTTGTGGAAAAGACTCCCAGCCCGTTTCAGCAATCCTCATTGCTTGCGCTATGAGCCAAGGCCCTTTTGAAATTTTTGTCAGCAACCCACAGGAAAAAGAGTGGTTAGATGTCACACTTGGCTGGTTTGATCGATTAGGAATTTCTTACGAGCGCGATGGCTACTCGCAATTTTTTCTCCCTGGATCAAGCGTAATTGCTCCTTTTCACTATCGCGTGCCTGCGGATTTTTCCAGCGCCGCTTTTCCCATTAGCGCTGCTATTGTGACAGGGTCGGAAATTGAAATAGAGGGGTTGGATTTTTCAGATAGTCAGGGCGATAAAAAGCTCTTTGAATATGTGAAAATGGGAGAAGATTTTTCGGGCGGAGAAATTGATGTCAGCCCCTTTGTTGATGCGCTTCCTATTTTAGCGACACTCGCCTGCTTCGCAAAACGCCCCACGCGCCTTTTTAATGGCGCCATCTGCCGCACAAAAGAGTCCGATCGCTTATCTGCCATTACAAAAGAATTAAGAAAAATGGGCGCAATCATTGAAGAGAAACCCGATGGGTTGCTGATTCATCCTGCAAAACTTTCAGGCGCTAAAGTAGAAAGTCATAATGATCATCGCATTGCGATGGCGCTTGCTGTTGCCGGAATGGGCGCCTCTGGGGTTACAGAAATTCCCGACTTTTCTGTAAGCGAAAAGACCTACCCTACTTTTTGCACCGACTTCCAAGAGCTGGGAGCCGCCATTGAGTAACCTCATTTTATGCGGACTAAAAAATAGCGGAAAAACCACTTTTGGAAAAAAGCTTTCTCAGCTACTTGAGAAGCCGTTCATTGACACTGATGCTCTGCTAGGAGATCCTAGAAAACTCTATCTAGAGCTTGGCGAAAAACTGTTCCGCGAAAAAGAAAAAGAGATTATCCAGTATTTGCATGTGCAAAATCACGTAATTGCGCTGGGCGGCGGCGCACTTTTGCTAGAAGAAAATTGCCATTACTTGCGCGCGCTTGGCACCATCGTGTATATTCACTTGGAAAAAGAGGAGTGGCTCAAACGTATTGAAAATTGCGATTCGCCTGTTTATTCTCCTAACTATTACGAAACGCGTGTTGCCATTTGTCGCAAAACGGCGCACATAGTACTCTGAGTCAAAGTTTTTGCAGGTATTTTTACGTCAAAGCCTCGGGGTTGAACTATTTTTACTCGATCCATATTATTAATATTGAACGAGTTAAAATAGCTCAACAGCGAGAGCTTTCACGTTGAAAATAACGCAAAAAATTTGACTCAGAGTACTAAAAATTTCCTATGGCAACAAACTCCTTCGGACATAACTTTCGCATCACCACTTGGGGCGAATCGCATGGAAAAGCGATTGGCGTTGTCATTGATGGCTGTCCCTCAAATCTGCCTATTTCGCGCGAAGAAATTCAAGCGGAACTCGACTTGCGCAGACCGGGATTTTCTCCCTACACCTCTCCGCGCAAAGAGGGCGATCAAGTCGAAATCTACTCCGGACTCTTTAATGGCAAAACAACTGGCGCCCCCATTTCGCTGATCATTCCCAATAAAGATGCGCAATCTGAGCCTTACGAGAAGATCAAAGATCTAATGCGTCCAGGACATGCAAATGCGACCTGGGAGAAAAAGTACGGGAATTTCGATTATCGTGGAGGCGGGCGCGCCTCTGCGCGTGAAACTGCTGCACGCGTTGCTGCAGGGGCTGTAGCAAAAAAACTCCTTAAAACCCATGGAATCACCCTGTCCGCACATTTGGTCGAATTAGGCGGAATTGTAGCAACACAGACCACACAACCGCGCGATAAGAGCCAGATCTTTTGCCTGGATGCAATTGCAGAAAAGGAGATGCTTACTCTTTTGGATCGATTAAAAGAAGAGGGGGATTCAACAGGTGGTATCATAGAACTTTCCACCTCCCCTATCCCTTTTCCCTTAGGTGGCCCAATTTATCGAAAACTAGAAGCTGATCTTGCGAGTGCAATGCTTTCGATTCCAGCATGCAAAGGCTTTGAAATTGGCCATGGCTTCAAAAGCTCAGCTATGCGCGGCAGCGAGCACAATCAATATTCTGGAGGGATCTTAGGGGGAATTGCCAATGGCGAAACGATCACCATTCGCGCTGCTTTTAAGCCCACTTCATCAATACGTATTCCGCAAAAAACGATTACAAGAGAAGGAAAATCTGCAACTCTTACCCTTCCCAAAAATATGCGCCACGATCCCTGCGTTGCGATTCGAGGTGCGATTGTTGTAGAAGCAATGGTGGCAATTGTACTAGCAGATCAGGTCTGTAGTAATTAGGCACGTAAACAAGACCGCTCCATCTTGCAGCTATTTGAGCATAGCTTTCTGCAACCTTTTTAAGTGCAAAACCGGCAAATAGCTTCACGGGACCAGTTGTAGATCCCTCTGCAATATAATAATACGTTCCGAATTCAGATTCCTTCTTCTTAACAGAGATAAAGTTTCGATCTTTTGGAACAAATGTTGCTCCAAATTGACCAGCCAAAGCAAGAGCATGAAATTCTGCATGAGATTCTAATTCGCTACGAATCTGAACTTGAGGAAGTTCTCTTCCATCTCTACGTAAAATGGCCCAGAACTCCCCTTGAAACTCCCTTACAGTTGTGATTGATGACATGGTTCCCTAAAGAAGAATTTTGGTACGTAAATTAGTTGATTTGCATTTGCGAATTTAACTGCAGCAGTTTCTGCTTTATTATAATCAGTTGTTATTTTGCTAACAAACCTTGAGTTTCCATTTCGATCTGCAACGATTGCTGCAAAGATATACCCTAGCGGATGGTTGCCGCGCTGGACTGAAACAAATCTCTGCTTTGCTGGTACAAAAGTTGCATCGTTCTGAATAGCTAATCCTTGAGCAAAAATTTCTGCCATTTCTTGACTCTCACACTGAATTTTTTGGATCGGCTCGCGCTGGTAAGCATTCTGCATCACTGCCCAAAAATAATTATCTGTAAATACCACTGTTGTTAACATAAAACCCCTATATTAATTATTAAATTATAACATATTAATAATTATATTGCAATTGACTAACATCTAATTAGTTGCCGTAAAGTGGAACGTGTGCCTCAGAGAAAAGAAGCTCAGCAGCGGCCTTCTGCTCTTGTTTAGAGCCGTAGAAAAGGCTCTCGATTCCAGCCTGTAAAGGATTTGAAATCTGACACGA
>JAJFMI010000066.1 GCA_021772235.1 Chlamydiota bacterium | reverse complement strand
ATCCTTGGCGCATTAAATAGATCTGAACAAGAAAGAGTAGATCACTTAAAAACAGTAAGATATCTTGCCGAAGATCTGGGAGCAGATATAAATGGCTATAGAGCGAGTAGCGGTACTCCGCTGATCACAGCACTTGAAGTTGAAGACCTTTCAATAGCGAACTACCTACTCGACCGAGGTGCAGATCCGAGCATTCCTCACCATCATCATTCAGCTCTTTACATGGCTGCACAAGCCAAAAACTGCAATCATAAAATAGTAGAAAGGATTCTAGAAAACGCCCCTACTCCAGTTGAGAACACTCATAATCCTCTTGCCGCCATTGCTAAAACGGACAAGTTCGATGTAGCAGAACTTCTTCTTGAAAATGGCTATTCCCCATTTACCCTTTCTCCTCCCAATGATAAAGGTTTTCAAGTACCAGGTATTCCCGTTGTAGTTGCTGCCAAAAGTGAAAATCTTGAGATGCTGGAATTACTTCTTGCAAATAGGGAAGAAGACGACTTTTCTATAGATGTTTTTAAGGAAACGGCAAAAGCTGCAATTATTAAAAACAGTACAGAAATTCTTAAATGGCTTTTTGATGAATATCCTTCCCTCTTCTACGAAATAAAAGATGCTCTTCTTCATACTGCAATATTTAAAGAATCCAACGATGATATTATAGAATTTCTTTTATGCAGAGAAGCAGTCGCTGATAAGGATGCTTTATTTTTTCTTTGGGAGTCAAATTCATTCGATCGATTTCAGAAATGTCTCGAGCAGATGAAAGATAATCAACTGCAAAATGTACTTCACAAACTGCTCGTTCATGCAATTTGGCAATTTATCACAAGAAGAAATGGCGGCGAAGCCATAATATCCAGTGTAGCGCAAGAGAGAGGGAACGATCCTATTATGTCTCTTATTCGTCATCTGCTTTCCGAATATTCTGTGAATCCGAAAGAAGTAGAGATTCCTAAAGATTACCGCCCATTTATGAAAGATTTTATCTCACGATCTCTAAATAATCTTAGCCCTTGCAAGGGAGCAAACGGCTGACCTTGCATCTGTAAAGAATATTCTTTATATCTAAAGAATATGTCAGGCATTGGTGGCGAGGGTATTTCCTCTAGTAATATTCAATCGAAAGTTCAAGCGGCTAATCTAAAAGATCAGGTGATGGACGCTAAGGCCGTTGATGCGCGGGCGGCCTTTGCCATGGACGATAGCGCTACTTCCGTTTTTAACCCTCTTGATATTGCACGCTATTTTAAAAAGCTGCATGAGCAGGCGTCAAAAATCCCTTCAGAAGAGCAGCTAGAGACAGAAGCTGGCGATGAAAAACTTGTTAAGCGTCTCGATGAGGCGATGAATAAAGCGATGGCCTATGCCAAACGCAATTCCGAACTCAACCCCCACACTCTTTTGAAAATTCTCGCCTTAATGCGCTCCGATATGAGCGAGGCAGAGATGCTTGAAGAGGTTTTGCGGGAGTATCCCGATCCCTCCATTGCTGATGATGCGGTCGATTTTTTGATTGAAGCGTCGGAAGAGCATAAAGAAATTCAAGAGAAGATGATCCGCTCCAAGGAGATCTTCAATAACACGTATGGCCGTGAAATCCGGGCGGGAAAAAATATTGCGCCTCAAGCTGAGACCTATTCACAGCTGGGACTGGGGACAAGGTCTGAGCTGCGCGATTTATACCGCGATATCACAAGCAATCCACGAGAACCGATTGAGCTTTTTGAAGAGCTCTCAATGAAGTATGAATTTAAGCAGATGAAGGCGGTGATCGACTTTTTCCTTCACGCTTTAGGTGAGGATTTAAAGTCCAAAGGCGCTTCAATCGATCCACTTGAGCTCAAGCGTCTGCTTATTGATGGCCGGCAGATGATGGCCATTTTCGATGTCTACGGTTTTTTTCACATCCGATTTGGCGCAGTTGCCAAAGCTTTTGCAAAACATAAGCTGCCTTTACCCGTGAAGCTCAATTTCATCTCTCTTGCGCGGCTGCTCGTTTACTACATTAAGGAGCGCTTTCCTTCAGCAGAAAAATTTCGCCAACTCGGCAAAATCATGGAGATTCACACCAATACGCTCGCGCAAATCATTGTCTTTACCCAGTACCGCGATGCGATGCGCCATATGCCTCCACGACTTTTTAAGTCGGAGCGCCACCGTCAAGATTTGCTCTTGACCATTTTGGACGCGCTCTCCGAATTGGAGGATGAGCTGGAAGAGGAAGAAGATGGATAGATTTCAAACGATCATTCAAGAGCTTTCAAAAGAGCTTGCTACGCCGCTAAATCCCACAGGCAATAGCACCTGCGCGATTGAGTTTAAAGGCTCGCTTTTTACACAGATTGAACTCTCTGAAAATCAGGAGATGCTGATTATTGTCTGTGTTATTGATAAAATCCCTCCTGGAAAATACCGCGAGCAAGTCCTCACAAAAGCTTTGCAAGAAAACGCTTTGCAATCCCCACTTATTGGCACACTTGCTTTTTCGCGCCGTACCGATGAGTTGCTCCTTTTTGCCAACACGCCCACCGTAGAACTCACCGGCCCCAAACTTTTTGATATTTTGCTTGTTCTTGTTGATAAAGCCTATCTTTGGCAAGAAGCGATTCGTAACAACCAACCTATGCCTGTAGATAATGGATAAAGAACACCACGGAATAGCCGTTCCTCTCTCTAGCTTGCGCACCAAAAAAAGTTCTGGCATCGGGGAGTTTTCCGATTTGATTCCTATGATCGATTGGTGCATCAAAAACAACTTTGATGTGATTCAACTCCTTCCTATTAACGATACAGGAAGCGATCCCAGTCCTTACAATGCGCTTTCTGGAAGCGCTCTACACCCGATTTACATTACCTTGCGTGACTTAAGCAAAACAGGTGACCCTCTTCTGGAAAAATTGTTACAGGAGCTTGAAATACTTAACGGCGAAAAACGCCTCGCCTATCATGAAGTGCTCGAAAAAAAGCTACTTTTTCTTGAACGTTACTATGAACTTGAAGGCAAAACCGAACCAATTGAAGAGTGGCAAAAAAAACACGACCACCTCCTCCCCTACATTCTTTTTAAAATACTTAAGGAGAATATGCAGGGAGAGAACTGGCAGGATTGGCCCGACAAAATCAAAAATTGCTCTCACAAACACTACCAAGAACTTCTCGATGAGCATAAAGAGCAAGTGCGCTACCAGTTTTTCTTGCAATACCTCTGCTTCAAGCAGCTCTGCCAGGTCAAAGAGTACGCCTCTTCGAAAAATTTTTTGCTTAAAGGGGACGTCCCCATCTTAATTAGTCCCGACAGTGCCGACGTCTGGCACAACAAAGAATTTTTCGACCTCACTCACGCTGCCGGAGCGCCGCCCGATAAATTTACGCCTGATGGTCAGTACTGGGGTTTTCCGCTTTACAGATGGAAAGCCCTTGAAAATGATCATTTCAGCTGGTGGAAAACACGCCTGCACTATGCCGAAACCTTTTTTCATCTCTACCGAATCGATCATGTCATTGGCTTTTTTCGTATCTGGACAATCAAACGCGGCATGCCAGCAAACAGTGGGCAATTTACCCCTATTGAAACATGGGAAGCTTTAGCGCAGGGGCGCAAATTGCTTGCCATGATAAAAGAGGCAACAGATATGCAACCAATCGCAGAGGATTTGGGAATAGTCTTTGAAGGGATGCCTGAAATTATGGAAGAACTTGAAATACCCGGCACAAAAGTGATGCGTTGGGAAAAGGGGCCACCTGAAAAGTATCCCAAACTCTCCATGACAAGTCTATCGACGCACGATTCAGAAACTCTAGCGCAGTGGTGGGAAGATGAACCGGAAGAAGTGAAGAAGTTTTGCAAACTGGCTAATATTTCGTACGAAACAAAGCTAACAAAAGAGCTGCGAAAAAAAATTCTCTATGCATCGCATCACTCAAATAGCCTCTATCACATCAATTTGCTTGGGGAGTATCTCGCTCTTGATGAGCGCCTTGTTTGGGAGAACTTGGACGATGAACGCATCAACCGCCCTGGAAAAGTTCTCCCAGAAAATTGGACCTACCGCATGCGGCCGTTTATCGAAGATATAATCCCAATGGAGCAGCTTCGCTAGCGCATGTGCCAGTAACAATTCTTTTACTTAATATATTTAAATAATTTTTTGTAATTTTAGGATCGCATGCATCAAACTTATCCTTCAGATTGGTTGGTTGCATTCCCAATGCGCTGTAATTCTGTGGTCTGACCTTTTTTGGCGCCGCTGGGCAAACCGGAGCTGAGGAAAGCTTTCCAATCGTTCTTTTTCCAAGTTTACTCACAGTTTTAACAACAGTTTTGGTTGAGTCTGAGCGACTTTCCTCCTCTTTTAAAGAGGAAAAATCTGGTCTTGGAATATCTTCTGGTAATTTCATAGTTATTTTTTATCCACTATCGCTTGTTAAGTTAAACGTTTATGTTTAATGCAATAATAGTAACAAAACACCTATTTAAATGCATGTTTTTATTATTTTTTATACTTAAAAATATATTAAATATAAAAATTATGAATTTTAGTAGCCGAAATCTATTTTTTCCGATTGTGATTAGAGCGGAATTTCGCTAAAGTGGAGACAAATGTTTGCCTTTATATTTTTTGCTCTATCTCTACTTTCTCCCCCACAACCATCGGATAAAGAACTCGACACGATTTATCACAGTTTGGAACCTACCTCTATCTCCAAACAATTTGCCTTCTATCATCTCTATCCAGAAACTCGCCAAGGACAAAAAGCACTATTAACCGCATGGAAACTTCTCTCATCCGCCTACCCTAACGGCAAACCAATTGAAGGAAATTTACAACTTCCTGACCTCGATTTCGATCCTCTCATTCGCCTCGTAAATCAACAACCACATGCTCCAAAAAGTAAACTCCACCCCGAACAACTTGCCCTCATCCAAGATTTAGCAAAGCCGCTACCCAATCGAAAATACAAAGGGCATCACATTTGGAGCCGCGAAGAGCTGCGTAAACTCCCCTCACAAGAAATTGATTTAGCGCGCGCGCTGCTCTTGGAACAGTATGAAAGCCCTAAAGAACACAAACTAGAAATTGACACCTACGAAGCAACCCTCGATTTGATGGCACTGCAAGTACTCGCTCGCCTACCGAAAAATGCGACCGACGAGCAAAAAATCCGCGAGATTAGTAACCTCATCTTTTATGAAAAAGGCTACCGCTTTCCGCCGCATTCGTTGCACGTAAAAGATATCGACCTCTATACCTTTCTCCCTTCCGTCCTCGATAATCATGAAGGCGTCTGCTTGGGCGTTTCCATTCTCTACCTCTGTCTTGCTCAACGCCTCGATTTGCCACTTGAAATCATCACCCCTCCCGGCCACATCTACGTGCGCTACCAAAAAGATGACAAATTGATCAACATCGAAACAACAGCGCGCGGCATACATGTAGAAAATGAAGCCTATCTTGGAATCAACACCCGCTCCCTAAATGTGCGTACCATGCGAGAAGTAGTCGGCATGGCAGCATTTAACCAAGCTTCTGTTTTTTGGCAGCGCGATGAATACGAGGAAGCGATTAAACGCTATCGACAAGCTGGCGTTTATATGAATGATGACCCACTTGTGAAAATGTTTCTGGCCATTAACCTCTTGATGACAGGAGAAAAAACCGAAGCAGCAGCTCTGCTTAAAAGCATCTCTGGCAAGCCTTTTCCTTGGGCTGTAAGTAAAGAGACGATGCCGGAAGATTATCTAAAGGGGCGTGTGGATATTGAAGGACTCAAAGCGATCTACTCGCGTGTGGATGAATCGCGCAGCTCCATTTTAGCAAAACGAAAAGACCTCCATAAAGCCCTCAAGCGCTGTCCGCGCTTTCGCGACGGCTGGTTTCACCTAGCGATTACATATTTGCAGCTGGGACGCGGAAAAGAAGGCTTAGAGTGCCTGCAAGCCTACCACGCTCTGGACTCGCAAAATCCTACCGTAGAATACTATATCGCTTCGCTTTCTTTGGAGCGTATGGACTTGCGCAGCGCCGCCAAACATTATGAAATTTGCCGCAAAATTACAAAAGCTATTAATCACGACCCGCAAGCCTTAAAATCTTTAAGAAGAACCTTGCGGCGCGTCTACCCCCGCTAAAATCCATTCAAACAGCTCCGGTAACTGCTCCCAATAATGCTCAAACTCCTTCAAGTCAGATAACTGATGTCTCAACATATAGTTCCACTCCGAAATCAATATCTCTTTGTTTCTGTGATTGTTTACAACATCCATAGTTGGGAAAGGTATCTTTTTAAAAGCAAATTTTTGTTCAATTGTGCTTTTTAATAATTCTCGATCTTTTACTAGATGAGAGCTCTTTTTTAGATGAATAATATCATAGAGATCTCTTGGACGAGCTCTCTCGATTAGTGCTCGCAGTTTTTCAGAAAAAATCTCATTGTACGAGTAACAGACTGCCTCATGGTCGAATGGATCAGAATACTCATGATAAATCTCTCTTGTTTCAGGCTCTAAAACAAGAACCTCATCAAAGGTAAGATCTATTTTAATTTTTGGAAAATTAGACTTCTGTTTTAATGCACCTATGTAATAGATTCTTCCCTGTATCGAAGTTTTTCCTCTTGAATTTTTGTATTCTTCAAAACGAATTGTATTCTTCTTTATTTCAATTCCTGAGTTTGCATAAACCCAATCTGAAATAGAAGAAAAAATTTGTTTTAATGCCCCTTCTTCGAAAACATCTTTTTCAATAACTGTAAAATCCAAATCTTCAGAGAATCTATAATTATTAAAATAACACTTCTTTAAACAAGTCCCACCTTTAAAAACCAAGCTCTTGCGTAAGTTTGGTTGACTAAATATTCCGGCAAGCACCCATCCCAAAACGTAGTCTTTATCGATCGTGGAAATCGGAATATTGAGTTTTTTTGCGTATTTGAAAATTTCAAGTTTATCTATCACGAAATTCCTTTATATCCTTAAAACTTCTCGGCACCCACAACCTCCACTTTTTAATAAGGAAATTATCCTTCACCCTAGGATCTAAAAACGAATACCCCTTTGAGAGATTTTCCTCACAATTCCTAAGTATTTTATCACATTTTGGAGAAAACTTTTCAACTAAAAAACCAAGGCGTTTTAAAATAGTACGATTTTTCATTTTTGCCGCATATTCAAGCAATAACAACTCATCAAAGTGTTCGGATCGCAAATAGCTAAGTAACATATCTGTTGCAGGACGAATTCCTCCCGCAAGCAAAGGATCATTCAAAATATCAATAATCGTTTTTGTAGGATCCGAAATAGCAATCTTTGTCTTTCCAATCCAAAAGGGTGACGTCCCAAACATCTGATCTGAGGAGCACTTCTTTATTCTTATGACTTCATTATCTATTTGTTTTTTATGGGAATTCACTCTTTTTGAAGTCACAATGCAAATCGACTGATAAATTTGTTCCGTAAAATCCCAATGTTGTGCTGCTGTCCAGCCCCCAATGTAACATGGATGATAAACTTCATGCGCAAGTAACCACGGCTCATCTAAAAAATCGTATTCATCTGATGGACCTACCGCAGCAACAGGCACGTACACCCCTCTCTTTACCCGTCGAATCCAGCCATTTTTTTCTAAATATGTTAACAAGTTACACACTCTATTGGACTCAATTCCTAAGGACTCCGTCGCTTTTTGCACAGTAATAACTCCATTGCAGGCCGCAAGAACAATGATGAACTGCGTCCTCGCCTTTTTCCCTATCCCACCGATCATAATCACCTCTAATACTTATTGTAAGTGTTTGTCGTGATTTTAATATACCTTTTTATGAAAATAGGTACATAAAACCTATAATTAAAACCAGAATTCTTGATTTATGGTGATTTTGATGTATCTATTTAAAGAGCTTGTTGCTCGGGATGAGCAACATAAGCGCTTCTATACATCACAAATGCGCCGATAAAACTGGTGATCGAGCCGATGATCATTACAGGCACGGGGCCGAAAAATGTACAGGCGAGGCCGCCAAGAAATGGAACAAAGAGACCGCGAAGGCCAATTGAAAGGATATTAATGGCGGTGTAGGGTGCGCTATTGCCATCTTTAGCAAAGATCGTGCCGGAAAGGTTCCAGATAAGATGGCTCCCCGCTTGCGCAATTCCATAAATTAAAAATGCAAGGTTGACATTGGCTCCAAGCACGCAAAGTGGATAAAGGCCAAAGCCAATGGTGATCCAAGGCATCAATTTGTTAATAGTACTTTTATGCAAAAAGTTCTTCCAAACCATAGAGGAAACGAGTACGCCAACGGCCATAAATATAAAGCGTGCTGTCGAGACTTTTTCATGTGAGAGATGTAGAGCATCGAGATAAATGGGCAGGGCCGATGTCATAAACATCAATGCGCTTCCACCAATCATGAATCCTATCTGAAACTGCTTAAAGTCGCGATTGGTGTTCATAAGCGTTAAGCTCTCTCTCAATGGGTCGAGGATGGGATTTTTGTATTTAGAGGGAAGAGCGACAGTTGTATGGGGAATTTTTCGTTGTATGTGAAAGCTTGTTAATGCAAGAAGCGAGGAAAGAGCTAAGAGCCATGAGACGTCATAACGATCGAGAAGCTTTCCAATAAATAAGCCAAGGAACATGCTAAAACCGAAGCAAAACATATAGCTTTTAGAGAAGAGATTTTCACGGGCGGTTTTGGGAATGTTTTGTTTAAGCAGCTCCATCAAGGGCGGTGTTGCTGCTTTGCTAAAAATCTGATAGAAGCTGGCCGCAAGAAGCAGGTAGGCGTAGCTACCAAACCAAGGGAAAAAGATAAAAGGCAGGTAAGCAAGAACCCAAGCGTGGATCAAATTTTGTGATGTGCTTTTACCATTTTTCACATGATGCGCGCTTAGGTAATAAGCGAGCACTGCAAGCACTGGTTTCAGCGCAGCAAAAATGGAAATCTGTAGAGCCGATGCCCCAAAATCTTTTATTAAAATAAAGGGCAGCAGTGTATAGAGCGCTACCAAAGGTTCGCTTGTGAGCTTCATCCATAGAAGCGCGGTGCGGGTCAAATTTCCGCTATGACCTAAATTCACTTTATTCAAAAATCGCTAGCTCGCTGCTTGAATCGATTGCACTTTCTCATGCTCTTGCAAAGCATCCCAAAGATTGTAATTGACTTGTAAATTCAACCAAAATTGCGGTGTCGTATCTAAAGCATCTGCAAAATCAAGAGCAGTTTGAACTGTAACCCCTCTTTTTTCATTGATTATTTCGTTCAGTTTGGCAGGAGTCCAATTTTTTCCAAGATGTTTTGCAAAACCAACCTGAGAAAGATTCATTGGTTTTAAAAAATGATCCAATAGTATTTTCCCAGGATGAGTTGGTTGTCTATTGTCTGGCAACATATTTCACCTCTAATGATAATCAATAATTTCTACTTCTTCAGCATATTCACCGACCCAACAGAAAATAATTCTCCATTGGTCGTTGATTCTAATACTATGCTTGCCCTTTAAATCCCCTTTTAACGCTTCTAATCTATTTCCTGGAGGGCGCCTTAGATCAGAAAGCCGAATTGCTGAATTAATCATGTCAAGCTTCTCGACTGCAAGTTCATGTAAAAAAGATGGCAGTTTTCGGGAATCCTTTGAGTTATTCCCATGGAAAAGATCTCTCGAAGTTTTCCCCTTAAAACTCTTTATCATCTCCTACCCCCAATTATAAGAAATTATCGATTTACAGTAAACCGATAATTTCTATGACACAAATAACTCAGATTCAATAAACCTTTGTCAGTATAAGTACAGGATATAGAGAAAATAGGCCAAAAGCAAGGCTATGCCGTGGTAGCGGGTGAGTCGCTTGAAGAATCCGACCATTCCCCATAGAAGAAGCGTGAATGCGAGGACTATCGGAGCGTCTTGCACAAACATTTCTTTTGAAAAAACGATGGGGCGAACGAGAGCGGCAAGCGGAATAATGAGAAGCGGATTAAAAATATTACTTCCTACAACGTTGCCGAGGACGACCTCCTCTTCGCCGCGGCGTGCGGCTGCAATGGCGGTCGCAAGTTCGGGAAGAGAGGTCCCAAGCGCGATAAGAGTGAGGGAGATTACGCGGGCAGGTATGCCAAACATGGTGGCAATTTTCACTGCGCCATAGAGAAGGAAGCGCGCTCCAACAAATAAAAGGACTGTCGCAATGAGAATCAGCAAGCTCTCTTTTAGATAGGCAACTTTGGGGCAGCGCGGTTTACGCCCTTTTCGCGCCTCAAAGTAGTGAAAGAGTAAATAGCCAGCGAGTGCCACAACAAGCAGCAGCGATCTGCGAAATGTGATGGGTCCGATCCACATCAAGCCGATGATCAGAAGCAGCGCGATCATCATAAAGGCCATTTCACGCAGGCGAATTTCTTTTGTCAATTTGCAAGGAGAAATAAGAAGCGAAATACCGAGCACAAGGGAGATGTTAGCAATATTTGATCCAAGGACATTTCCCATGGCAATGTCGCCAGGCATTCCTTTGAATTGGGCAATTACACTTGTGAGCACTTCGGGGGTCGAAGTGGCAACAGCAACAACAAAAATGCCGATGATCAGATTAGATAGCCCTAATCCGCGCGCAACGGTAATGGAAGAGTGCAAAAGCCTCTCCCCTCCAAAGTGCAAAAGCAGCACCCCGATAATAATAGCGCCGATGGCGAGAAAAATAGTCATTGTGTCTATTCGGCATTTTTGATAAATAAACTTATTATGTCACGAGTAAAATTTTTCATTCTTTCTTTAGGTGTTTTCGCAAGCTGCTCGAGCAAGCCTGCCCCCATCACACCTCCTCCAGCGCCTCAGCCAAAAAAAGAAGAGCCGATGGTGGAACAAAACTGCACAAATCCAAAATTGCGCGAAGGCGAAACACTGACTGTTAGCCTCAATATGAAAAATGGTCACTTCTTGCAACTCTCTGACAATTCCGTTTGGAAAATCAATCCATCAGATGTCGACACAACAAGTGGCTGGCTCACACCTGCCATCATCGACATCTCAAAAAGCTCTCATCCCAGCTACCCCTGCCTACTGACAAACAGACAGACCTATTCTTCCGTAAGCGCACAGCGCCTTGCTTCCATCAACGATGTAAAATAGCCCCCCGCACGCACCCCTTGAGCTTCATTTTGGCATGCCAAATCGTGTGCTCGGTTAGTGCTCTTTTCACAAAAAGCCTTTGCTGCAAACGGCGTCAAAGCCGCGAGATTGAACTCTCGAAAACGACCCTATATTTTATTAATATTGGGTAGTTTTCGAGAGTTCAATCTCGAGAGCTTTCACGTCGTTTTCAGCTGAAGGATTTTTGAGAAAAGAGCACCCAGCCCGTGCAAAGCACTGATGCCTCGCCCTGCGCTACGATTTTTCACTGCCAATCTGAATCCATCGAGAGGACTTAGCGCTCATTTCCCACTCCGCTAAAGCTACATGGGTCCCTTTTTCGCGTCCCGCTCCTCGGCTGTTTTTTATGTGTTTACATCTCTTGCTTCTATACGAGGATTTGCATGAAAAAACAGCCGCGCGAACCGATGTGAAAAGGGCCCCATGGAGCGTAGTGGAATGGGGTATGAACTCGTGAGCGCTCGATGGATTTAGCGCCGTTTTCGGTTGAAGAACTTTATAGACTAGACACTAGCAAAAATGAAATCGAAAAAACGCTTGAAAAAACTTAATGAAAAACTTAAACTAGTGGCATGCAACCAGAATTCACAGAAGCAACACAAGCTGCCGTGCAAAAGGCTTTCTCAGGTGCGCATGCCAGATCGCACGTAGAAGTAACTGAAAATCACTTACTTGAAGCTCTACTACAAGATCAAAGTGGCTACTTTAATACCCTTCTTTCTAGTTTGAAAGTTGATAGCAAACCTGTCCTGGAAAGAGTGGAACAAAATTTAGGCAAACTACCGACGTTTAGTAACGGAAGTAGCGAACCGAATATCAACCCTAAGTTGCAAAAAATGATCGCGGCTGCGCAAGCGCTCTCGCAAAAGTGGGGCGATCGCTATATCAGTTCCGACCATCTATTTTATCTATTTTGGCAGCAAGGCGGCGAGCCATTTGCACAGCTTGTAAAACAAACAGGCGTGCCCGTTTCACAAATTGAGCAGAAAATTAAAGAAATGCGCGGCGGCGAAAGTGTCGACTCCCCCTCTTCCGAAAATAAAATGCAGGCGCTAAAAAAATATTGCCGCAATTTAACAGAAGTAGCAAAGTCTGGAAAATTGGATCCCGTAATTGGTCGCGATGAAGAGATTCGTCGAACAATTCAAGTACTCTCTCGACGAACAAAAAATAACCCCCTTCTCATTGGTGATCCCGGCGTTGGGAAAACTGCTATTGCTGAAGGGTTGGCGCTAAGAATTATCAGCGGCGACGTGCCCGACGCACTAAAAAACAAAGAGCTAGTTGCTTTAGACATGGGCGCTTTGATCGCAGGGACAAAATTTCGCGGCGAATTTGAAGAGCGTTTGAAAGGCATCTTACAAGAGATCGAACGCGCCGAAGGGCAAATTCTTCTTTTCATTGATGAGATTCATACCTTAGTTGGTGCAGGAGCAACAGAAGGCGCAATGGATGCAGCCAACTTATTAAAACCGGCTCTATCACGCGGCACTCTGCATTGTGTTGGCGCTACTACAATTAACGAATATAAAAAATATATCGAACGCGATGCCGCACTCGAGCGCCGCTTTCAACCTGTTTTAGTTGAAGAGCCTAGCTTAGAAGATGCTGTCGCCATATTACGCGGCCTCAAAGAGCGCTATGAAATTTATCACGGCGTGCAAATTACCGAAGACGCATTACATGCCGCTGTCTTACTTTCGCATCGCTATATAACAGACCGCCAACTTCCCGACAAAGCGATCGACCTAATTGATGAAGCGGCCAGCCTGATTCGCATGCAAATTGGCTCATGCCCTTTGCCAATCGACATCAAAGAACGCGAACTTGCCACCCTCATTGTCAAACAGGAACAGCTGAAAAAAGAGGGCCGCGACGATGAAAAGAGTGCAAAAGAGATCGCGGAATTGAAAGAAGAACTCAACATCTTAAAAGAGCGCTGGAACCAAGAGAAAGGACTGATCACAGACGTAAAAGAGAAAAAAAACTCCCTTGAGCAACTGCGTCATAAAGAAGATGAGGCGAATCGCAGCCTAGATTACAACCGCGTTGCGGAATTGCGCTACTCACGCATCCCAGAAATGGAACGAGCGATCGAAGAGGCTCAGAGCAAATTGCTTGCCCTCCCCGACCGCCTGCTGCAAGAAGAAGTTGACGAGCCCCTCATCGCGCAAATTGTAGCGAAATGGACCGGCGTACCCGTCCAACGCATGATCGAAACAGAAAAAGAAAAACTCCTTCATTTAGAAGAGCGACTCTCTGATCGCGTTATAGGTCAACCATTTGCAACACAGGCGGTGAGTGATGCGATTCGCCGTTCTCGAGCTGGCTTAAGCGACCCCGCTCGACCCCTCGGCGTATTTCTTTTTGTCGGCCCCACAGGCGTTGGAAAAACAGAACTTGCCAAAGCACTTGCAGAGCAACTTTTCTCACAAGAGGAGGCGATGGTACGTCTCGATATGTCCGAATATATGGAGCGTCATACCGTCGCAAAATTAATCGGATCCCCTCCAGGCTATGTCGGTTACGAAGAAGGTGGCCAGTTAACAGAAACTTTACGCAGACGCCCCTATTCCGTTGTACTACTTGACGAAGTGGAAAAAGCGCACCCCGATGTTTTCAATATCCTGCTCCAACTCTTTGATGATGGGCGCATAACTGATAGCAAAGGACGCACAGTCAATGCCAAAAATGCCCTCTTTATCATGACCTCCAACCTTGGATCACAGCAATTATTAGAAAAACTCAGCTCCCATCCTGAGAATTTCAGCAAAGACGAGATTTTGGTAGTAGTTGAACCCTCCATTAAAAATCACTTCCGACCTGAATTCATCAACCGCCTTGATGAAATTCTTCCCTTCCTTCCCCTTCAGGAAAAAGGCATGGAAAGAATCGTCCTCATCCAACTAAAAGAAGTGCAAAAACGCGCAATTGATCGCAATATTCACCTCACATGGGAGCCTTCAGTTGTTACACACCTTGCCAAAATTGGGTATGACCCAATCTTTGGAGCGCGCCCCCTCAAGCGCCTCATTCAAAAAGAGATCACGAACACCCTCGCCTCTGCTATTTTGGATGATACCGCTAAATCCGGCGACACCATAGAACTTGCACTTGAAAATAATGTGGTTATTTTACGTGCAAAATAATATCATTTTAATTAGTAGTGTAATTAGATAGTAATTTAATAAGCGTTTTTTTATTGTGAACTCCTTTGCGAAGTCCGCACTCCCTCCACTTCTCAGTTTAGCAATTGTTATGATTGGCAATAGCTTCTTTACGACTTTTTTCAGCTTGCATATAGCACAAGAAGGCGTACCCGACTGGCTCATTGGACTCATTCAATCCTCCTATTACGCCGGTATCCTCATCGGATCACTCATCATGGAAAAGCTGATCCATCGCATTGGCCACATTCGCTCCTTCACCCTTTTTACAGCCCTCAACGCCTCCGTAATCCTCATGCAGGGACTGACAACCGGAATAGCAAAATACATGATCTACCGCTTTTTTATCGGTATGTGCGCCTCCGGATATTTCATCATCGTGGAGAGTTGGTTGCTCCTCATCTCTTCCCCAAATACGCGCGGACGCGCCCTATCAATCTATATGTTTAGCCTCTACCTCGCGCAAGGCTGCGGACAATTTATCCTCAATTTCACAGATCTGGCAAGCTTTGTACCCTTTGGGCTATCGGCAATCCTCTGCTCCCTTGCCATCATACCTCTTTGCGCATCTCCACATGAATCACCACAAATGCACCACCCCCAAGTCATCTCTCTGCGTACCCTTATCAAAAAAGCTCCCATCGGCTTTTTTGGTTCCATCATTGCTGGAATGATGATTAGCTCTTTTTATGGCTTAGGCCCTGTCTATGCCAAAGAAAACGACCTGACCCTCTTCCAAATATCGCTCACAATGGGACTCACAATCCTCGGAGGCCTCACACTTCAATGGCCCATCGGCGCGCTCTCCGATATTTTTGATCGCCGCAAAATCATGAACCTTGTCTGCCTCTCCTTAATCGGGGTCTGCACTGTTCTCTGCTTTGCACACCACTTTACATTTTCCACCTTTCTGACCCTGATGATTCTCTTTGGCGGCATCATGTTTACCCTCTACCCACTTTCCATCAGCTATACTGCCGATCGCATACCCGAAGCCCCAATCACAACAGTGGTTAGTGTGATGCTCATTATGTTTGGCAGTGGATGCATCCTTGGTCCCCTCTTTGTTCCACTTTTTATGGAACTCCTTCCTCACACAGGCTTTTTCCTCTTCATGGGAGTGGTCACCTTCCTTCAGCTTCTCCTTGGCCTTTCATCCAAGGGCACACGCAATATCCCTTCAGAAGAGCATTTTGTTCCTCTTCCACAAACCTCTCTCCAGTCTGCCAACCTAGACCCTCGACAAGATGAAACTCATGATTCCAAATGAATTAATTCAAGCCTTCCACTCACCATCTTTTCAACACGCAATCGAGTTAATTGAAAACGGAATAAACATTGTAGGAATTGAAGAGGAGACGAATCGAAACATTCTGCACATTGTTTATGCGAATCTCAACTGTCGCCAACCAAAAAGCGAAGTTGAGAGAGTCATTGCGATCATACACGAAAAACTTGGAAATCAACTCTACAATGAATATCTTATGATGGAAGATTTTCAAAAAATCACACCCATTGATTGCCTTAATGGAAATGTTCCCAAGCAGATCTTCCAACTCTTTACAGATCATCTACACACAATGCCAAAGAGCGCTCATTAACCTCTATTTGCATAAAATTGACCGCACACCCAAACCTCCATGAACAGTGTAAGCCCACGGCTTGGTGACTGTTTTATGATTTGGCAATAGCAGAGATGAAACCGAAAAAGCTAATTTTTTTGGAAAGCTTGAAACTGCTCGCGGAGCGATGCTGGGACCACTTCCTCGATGCCTTTCTTATCGAACATCAAAAAGTAACTGCAGGCAAACATTATCCCGAGTGCGGGAGAAAAGATTGCCACAACGAGGGCAAGAAAACAGATGAGCGCGCGGCGCAAAGAGAGCGCAGCTTTTTTCAATCGGCGTTTAAAAAAAGCAAACTTAAAGCCCGTAAGAAGATTGGAAGTAAGATAGAGCAGGCTCATAGCGATGCTAAATACTCCCCAAGCGACATCTCCAATGAGGAGAAGCAGAAAAAAGAGACGCGCCGCAATGGTGGAAAAAATGCGATCCTTTATGCAAACCTTCTCAGGTTGCTGCGGTTGTTTCTCTTCCTGTTGCCCAGAATGTTGCTTGATATCGTATATCGCCAAAGTTTTACCTCAGTTTATTCAATCCGTTTAATGCTGCAATGCGGTACCCCTCCGCATATGTAGGGTAGTTAAAAACTTGATCAACGAGATAGTCGATCTTTGCTTTAAATGTCATCGCTACTTGTCCAATATGGATCACTTCAGTAGCCCCTCTTCCCACAATATGCACCCCAAGTATCTCGTGGCTTACCTTATGGAAGAGAATTTTAAACATCCCAGGATCTCCGCCTACAATTTGCGACTTTGCAATTTCATAGTAGTAGGCGCGTCCAACCTCATAAGGGATACCGCTTTTTTTCACCTGCTCTTCAGTCAAACCACAGCAGGAAATTTCGGGAATCGTATAAATTCCAATCGGATAAAAGCTGGGAAAAGGCCTCGATGGCGCCCCAAAAGCGTGTCGCGCAGCAAGCCTTCCTTGTTCCATGCTTGTTGAGGCAAGACACGGCCCTCCGATCACATCTCCTGCCGCATAAATGTGCGGCTGGAGCGTCTGAAAATTGTTGTTTACCGGAATGTACCCTTTCTGATCAAGAGCAATTCCAACAGCTTCCAAACCAAGCCCTGAAACGCTTGCTTCGCGCCCCAAAGCGTAAAGAAGTACATCCCCAGTAACTTGCGTTCTATCTCTGCATTTCACCACAACTGCGCCTTTTTTGGGTAGCACTTCTTCCACCATTTTTCCGCCCAGAAACGTTAAGTTCAACTCTTCCAACGCCTTCTGTAAATGCGTGCCAATTTCGCGATCCAAAAGCGGCAACATGTGCTCACGTTTATCCAAAACCGTCACTTCCGTCCCGAGCGCCGCAAAAAAACTGGCATATTCTGACCCAATAACGCCACTACCCAACACGAGTAATTTTTTTGGCACGCGATCAATACCAAGCAATCTTGTTGAATCTAAAATCGTATGATCATCAAAGGGAATATTTTTCGGATTGCGCGGCTTAGAACCCGTGCCAATCAAAATCTTTTCGCCGTAAAGCAAATCAATTTGCTTTCCCGAATCATCAAAAACAGCAATTGTATGCGCATCAATAAAAACCGCCGTGCCGCAAAGTAACTCAATGCGATTGCGCCCAATCTGTCTCTGCAACACCTTGCGCTGTTCTTCCAAAACACGCACCAGACGAAAGTTGAGATCACTAATAAGAATTTCCTGAGGCTCTTTTGGAATACCATAAAAACTACGTTCAAAAAAATTAGTTAAATCGAGCGTCGCTTCACGCAAAGACTTGGAAGGAATAGTCCCCGAATTGAGAGAAGAGCCCCCCGGCTGCGGATCACGTTCTACAATAATAACTTTTTTATCTAGCTTGGCAGCTTGAATCGCCCCCTTTTGACAAGCGGGCCCGGAACCGATGGCGATAAAATCAAATTTGCGTGTTTTCATATAGAATTTATTTTAATATCATAAAAGGCCTTTTCATCTCTTGTCATTTATCTAGAAAATCTGGTATATTGGCACTTAATACAAGGGTTTTTTATGTCTAAAGTTTGCCAGATTACAGGAAAGAAGCCTCGCAAAGGCCGTACTTACTGCGTTCGCGGGATCGCTAAAAAAAAGAAAGGGATTGGCCTCAACATCACAGGCAAGTCTAAGCGTCGTTTCACTCCAAACCTGAAGAAGAAACGCCTCTGGTTTGCAGAAGAAAATCGCTTCATTAGCCTACGTATTTGCACAAATGCCATGCGCACGCTAGATAAAAAGCAGAACCTCGCAGAAGTAGTTCGCGATCTTCGCGCTAAAGGTCATAAGGTCTGAGGAAATTTTTTCCTTTTTTCCTTCCCTTACTCTTAATTCCCTACTGTTTACATGTGCCGCTGCCAAATGCCAAAGAACTGATCCGGTTCTACGGAAATGAGCAGCGCACTGATTTAAAGCTCCTCACAGCTACCCTCATCAAGCGCGCTAAAAAATCGATCTACCTTGCCACCTACCAATTTCGCGATCAAGAGATCATCTCCCTATTAAATAACCGAGCAAGCGAAGGTCTCAAAATCACCGTTTACACCCACCATAAAGGGTACAAACCTAAACTTCACCCTTCCATCAGTTATCAACGCATTAAAACCTCCGGCCTGATGCATGAAAAAATTCTCCTCATCGACAATAAACTCTCCCTGCTCGGCTCCGCCAATATGACCAAAGAATCACTCCGCATGCACCGCAATCTCATGGTCGGTTTTTATTCTAAAGAGCTCAATCACTCCCTTCGCATTCATC
>JAJFMI010000065.1 GCA_021772235.1 Chlamydiota bacterium | reverse complement strand
AAAAAATCAAACCATCTGCAATGCCATAAGGATTTCCATCGGATAAGACAGCTGCAGAATGCAATCCAGATCCCTTAATCGAATTCACTGTATCAATCGCGGCGCTTGCTGCACTTGCTGCAGAAGATTTTCCGCGGGCCTTAATGATCGCAGCACCGCGCTGCTGCACGGTCATGAAAAATTCGCCCTCAAGCCATCCTCGATCAATCACATCAACTACCGCTTTTCCGCCAATCTTCGCATTAATAAAATCGGGTACTTGCGTTGCCGAATGATTGCCCCAAACAACAAGATTTTCCACCTCCGTAATCGAAACGCCCGCTTTCATGGCCAACTGCGCCTGAGCGCGATTTTGATCAAGGCGCGTCATAGCAAAAAAGTTTTCGCGGGGTATGTCCTTTGCATGATGCATCAAGACTAGGCAATTTGTATTGCAAGGGTTACCCACAACAAGAATTTTGGCATCTTTTTTTGCAGATCCATTCAACGCCTTCCCCTGCCCAACAAAAATCTTCCCATTTTCTGCCAACAAATCTTTTCTCTCTTGTCCTGGGCCTCGAGGTTTTGAGCCAATGAACAGAACAATGTCCGCATCTGCAAAAGCTTCCTTAGCATCCGAGCTAATCGTCACTTTTTTAAGAAGTGGGAAGGCGCAATCCTCAAGCTCCATAACAACACCCCTCAAAGCATCCATCGCAGCAGGTAGTTCTAAAATCGAAAGTTCCACTTCTTGATCTTTACCAAGCAAATCTCCACTCGCAATGCGAAATAATGCACTGTAACTAATCTGTCCCGCTCCACCTGTAACTGCTACTTTCATACAAATCCTTTTTTGATGCATTCTATCGCAATGAAAAAGAATTGTCGAGAAATCTCCTCTAATGAGAAAATGTCATTATGGAAAAAATTCGCTACATCCTCACGCTATCTTGCCCTGATAAAATCGGCATTGTCGCTGCTGTCACAAATTGGCTCCTTGAACATCAAGCTTTTGTTGATGAATCGCATCATTTCGGTGACTCTACTACTGGCCAATTTTTTATGAGGACGCTCTTTGAGTCTCCAAATACTATTAATAGTGAGTTGTTTAAACCGTTATCTGCACACTTTGACATGGAGTTTTCTCTCACTCGCAAAAATCACTCTCCTCCCGTGATCATTATGGTCTCCAAAGAGGGTCACTGCCTCAACGATCTCCTTCATCGGGTTGCAATTGGCTCTCTTCCTATGAATATTGTGGGAGTCGTTTCAAACCATGAAACACTTCGAAGCTTTGCCGATTTTCAAAATATCCCTTTTTACCACTTTCCCATGACAACAAAAGAGGAGCAAGAGCGTAAAATCTTAAATCTTATTGAAAAAGAAGGTGTAGAACTTGTGATTATGGCACGCTATATGCAAATTCTCTCCAATGAATTTTGCCAAGCTCTCTCCGGTAGAGTGATTAATATTCATCATTCCTTTCTCCCCTCTTTCAAGGGCGCAAAACCCTACCATCAAGCATTTGCTCGCGGAGTGAAATTGATTGGCGCCTCAGCACATTATGCAACTGCAGATCTTGATGAAGGTCCCATTATCGATCAGGAGACCACTCGCGTTTCTCACCAACATTCTCCAGAACAGCTGCGCGATATTGGTCGCGATTTGGAAAACATTGTGCTTGCTCGAGCTGTTAAATATCACATTGAAAGAAGAGTCTTATTAAATAAAAATAAGACTGTGGTATTTAATTAATTAATGAAGAAAGCAAAACCTCCGTCCGAAAGTGCGGTAAACGACCATACCTATCGGATTTTTCCCAATGACCTAAATTCTCACGGCACCGCCTTTGGTGGTCTGATTATGAGTATTTTAGACCGCGTAGCGGCTGTTGTCGCAGAACGCCATGCGCAAAATACGTCTGTAACGGCCTCTGTTGATGCGATTCATTTTTTAGCTCCTGCTGGCCGGGGCGAAAATCTGATTTTTATGGCTGCTGTCAATCGCACGTGGAACACATCGATGGAAATCGGCGTCAAGGTCATCGCAGAAGATAACTTGAATGACCGAAAGAGACGTCATATTGTTTCAGCATATTTGACTTTTGTCGCTTTAGATGAGAATCGCAAACCAACTTCTGTTCCCCCTTTAAAACCCGAATCTAAAGATGAGAAGCGACGTTTTGAAGAGGCGGAAATGCGTCGGCAACATCGATTCAAGGGCGCTCAGGAAAAAAAGCTCAGACGGCAAAAAAATGATTAAAATTTAAGTTGTTAGCCTTAAGTAGCTTGCGTAATTAATTGTTAATTAATAAAATTTAAGTTATTATTAAGATATAACTTAATTTTTATTATGAATAATATAACCCACACAGCTAGACATCCAATTCGCTATTTTCAAAGAGCTTCAAGTCAACACTCTTTAGATAGAAAAAACACCTTTTTTCAAAGACTTCAAAATTTTTATTCCACCTCTCCCTCCTTAACCTCAGGAAGGAAGCTTTTTGTCATCTCTGGTTCTGGAGCAACAACGGCAAGGTCTCTTATTCTTAAGGCTCTTAAAATAGGAGATGTAATTGGATTATCTTCTAAAGATTTGAAAAAATCTGAAGTGCCAGGTCTAAAATTTGTCCAATTAAGTTCTGAAGATTTAAAAAATCCAACCTTAATTGCTAAAAAAATCCAGGCCCGAATAACTGAACAAGGTGAAATTCATTATGAGAAAATAAGCGCTTTGAATTTAATTGGAGGAGCCCTAGCTCCAAAAGACTCATCTCTTGAAATACTCAATAAAGATCTTCCTTCTAGATTTTTTCGTGGTATTCATATGCTTGCAGAAAATATGAATTCTTCCTTCGCAATGGGTGGTGTTTCATCTATTGCTGCAACAATATCAAGCAGTGACTGCAAATATGCAAGTGTAAAAAGAGCTGCAGATGAAGCGTTTTGTGAATTAGGTGAAGAATTTGGCGCAAGCACAACTATTTTAAGACCGGGGATTATTTTAGAAAATTTCTCCTCTGAAGAAAGACTTAGCCCAGGTCATGATTACTCACCGGAACAATTTTCTAACAAATTTATCCATATGCTAGTAGGTAGTGGAAATCAACTCCAACAGCCTGTAACGGTAGATTGTCTATTTGACGCTCTTTTGAATGGCTTAGATATTCCCGGGCAACGCGTTGTTAATGCAGTAAGCGATAAAGCATTAACCATGAGGGATCTATTCATGCGTTTTTCAAGGCGTAAAACAGTGATACAAGCAGGAGTTCCCTACTTTTTGGCAGAACACGCGGTAGATATTGCTCCAAGAGGACGTTTTCAAAGCTATGCTATTCAGATGCTTAAGGAACAAGATATGAACCCTGAAAAGAATGTTCCCATATGCAATAAAGATTTTAGTGAACTACTAACAAGTAAAAAACCCATTTCATTTGAAGAGTTTTATAAACCACAAGTTGATCTTGTAGTTTCTCCACCTCCATACCTAGCACACTTAACTCAATATTCAATTAATTTATTTGAAAAAATAAAAAAACACGTTATTTAGCTTGAGGTGCTATTTTGCTCGGGATTTTTGTGGTTTGTTTGACTAACTTTTTTAACTGAACTAATAAATTTTTTCTCATAAAATTCATCACATTTCTCTCTAGAAAGCCAAACTATTCTTCTTTGTTTACATTTCTCACTAAATGGGTTATGAGAAATTCTAAATATTCCAAAAAAATCTATTCTTTTAGGGAAAAATGATAAGGGCTGTGATATCGGATTACCTACAAGTCTCTGGATAAAATACTTTACACTATTCATTTGAACATCCTCAGTACAATAATTTGAGCAATATTATAAATAATTCACTGTTACAAGTCAATTGGAGTAAATTTTTATTTACTTTTGAAAGGCGGAGACGCGGAGAAATTTCTTAAGCGCTGGGATATCAAAGCCATAGCTGCGGTAAGCGATGTAATTGTCGGGCCGAATAAAATAGAGGCTTGAGTGGCTTACGCCATAGTTTTTGCGAAGTAGCCCTGTGCGATCCAAAAGTACTTTTCCATTCCACGGTTCAATTAATGGATGTTGCTCGTCAGAGGCAATGAGATAGGTAGCAAAATCTTGCGGAATAACTTCTTTTAATTCAGCGAGTAATTTTGGTCGCAGTCGTTTACTTGCAAAAACAAGAAGGACAAATTTTGTTCCGGATAGGGTTTCATAGAGAGTGGAAACAGCGGGCTCGTTAAGTAGGGTAATTTCTGCATCAAGAGCGCGATCACCAGCGCGTGGCCCGAGACGAAATTCACGGCGTTTGCGGTTGAAAAGTGCTGAGAAAAAGGTCGGTTTGTTTTCCCGCGACAGCGAGCTTTCACGGTAATTGATGCGCGTTTGGGTCATCCATGCGCGCAATTTTTTTTGAAAAAATTTACGCTTAAAGAGGTAGCTCAAAATGCTGTTTCGCATTAGGAGAAAAATGTTTTTCTGCAAGGTGACAAGCTTTGTCATCTGGCTTGTCCAGCGAAGAAGGGTTTCTGCCACTTGCATGCGCTCTTCTTCATAGGTTTCTAAAAGTTGCGGCTTTGCCTCTCCACGAATGACACGCGCAAGTTTCCAGGCAAAATTATAGCTATCTTGCAATCCTGTATTCATTCCTTGGCCTCCAACGGGCGAATGAATGTGTGCGGCATCCCCAAAAAGAAAGATGTTGTTTTTGCGCATGGTAGCCGCGTGACGAAAATGGGTGGTAAAATAGGAGGTCCATTTAACATCTGAAAGGATGAAATTGCGTTTTGTGCGGCGCTGAACAAGCTTTGCAAGTGTAGATAAATTTAGCTCTTTTCGCTCTTTCATATTCGATGCCACAAGGCGCATGTAGCCCTCATGCATGGGAATAAATCCAATAATCCCCTCGGAACTAAAAAAGCCGTTCATGGAACCTAGATCGATGGGACCTTGCACTTTGAGATCGGCTAAAGCAAAAAGTTCAGGGCGATCGCTTCCCACAAAGGGTATTTGGATTTTTTCGCGCACAATAGAATGGCCGCCATCACAGCCGAGTATGTATTCGTAATGGAGTTTCTCCTCTCCGATAATCACGTGGCCCTCTGCAAAAATTTCTGTTAGCGCAACACCTCGTTCCACTTTTACGCCCCGACTGATAAGATGCTCTTCTAGAATTTTTTCGGTGCGCTCCTGGGAATGGATCAGAGCAAAGGAAAAAGGCGAATTCACTCCTTCCAATGTGAAGTGCCCCAACTGTTTTTTTTGCGTGTGGAAAATGACTTCTTTCATCTCTTGACCAGCAGCAATAAATTGATCCAGAAGTCTTAAGTCTTGAAGAAGCTCAAGTGTTCGCGTTTGAACCGCTAAGGCGCGCGAATGGGGGGCGCGTTCGGTTTTTCGCTCGATAATGCGAAAAGGGATTCCCTCTCGTGCGAGAAGAATTCCCATCATGAGGCCTGTAGGTCCAGCTCCTACAATCAAAATTTTAGATTGAATGTTTGAAGGCATATCACGCAAATGTTATCATCTTTATCTATGGCACTACAAGATGAAATTCAGAAAAAGATTTTAGAGGCTCTGCCCGAGGCAACTGTCACGGTCTCCGATCCCATGTGTGACAATGCGCATTTTGAGGCGGTTGTCATTGCAAAAGAATTTGAAGGAAAAAGTTTAATTGAGCAGCACCAGTTGGTGATGAATGCTCTTAAAGAAAATTTTTCCACTAACCTCCATGCACTAGGATTAAAAACATATGCTCCAGGAAAAACTAAAAAAAATTGAAATTGATGTAAAAGATTACCCCGTTGTCCTCTTTATGAAGGGCAATAAAAATCTGCCAATGTGTGGTTTTTCTGCGCGCGTTGTAGATATTTTAAAACGCTCGGGTGTCGAATTTGAAACACGTGATGTGTTGCAAGATGAGAATTTGCGCGCGGCTATTAAAGAATTTTCTAACTGGCCAACGCTTCCGCAGTTGTATATTCGCGGAAAATTTGTTGGCGGCTGTGACATTGTCGAACAGCTACATGAAACGGGAGAGTTGCAAGATCTTCTTTCCCAATGAGCTCCTTTTTGTTGGCCACATTTTTGTGGTCATCGCGGCAATACTCATTGCTTTGCGCTTAGGAAAAGAAGCGCTCACAGCTGTTTTTTGCCTGCTAATTATTAGCGCAAATCTTTTTGTCATTAAGCAGATTGAGTTTTTAGGGTTCACAATTACTTGTACTGAGGCGATGACAATTGGTTGTATTTTGTCTCTGAACTTGATTCAGGAGTATTGGGGAAAGCTGCAGGCTAAAAGAGCGATCTATTGCAGCCTATTTCTCCTCAGTTTTTTTGCCGTTCTCGGTCAGTTTCACCTTTTATACGCTCCAAGCAGCCACGATTTGCATCACGACGCTTATGCGCAAATTTTGCAGCACTCCCCTCGTATTTTATTTGCTTCACTTAGCGTTACTTTTATCACGCAACGCTTTGATATGGCTTTTTACGCTTTCTTGAAAAAAAAATGGAGCAGGCAAAATCTTGTTTTTCGAAACTTAAGTTCGCTCGCTCTTTCTCAACTTCTTGATACCATTCTTTTCTCCGTTCTCGCTTTAAAAGGCATTGTTCACTCTATTGTCCCCATTATGATCGTGAGCTATTTCATAAAAATGATTGTTGCAATGTTCATGTCTCCTTTTACTTTGATTGCAAAACGGTTGAGGAGTCCTCATGGCGTTTAAGTTCGAAATCTTGCATGAGTCAAAAAAATCACGCGCCCGCGTCGGACGCATTCATACGCCACACGGAATAATCGACACGCCTGGATTTGTCGCTGTTGGAACAAATGGCACGCTAAAAACATTAGATAGCTCAACGGTCAATGAAATTGGGCTACAATTGATGTTTTGCAATACCTATCATTTGATGCTGCAGCCAGGACAAGAAGTGGTAAAAAAGGCGGGTGGGTTGCATAAATTTATGGGGAGAAATTTTCCCATTATTACGGATTCAGGCGGCTTTCAGGTTTTTAGTTTGGCCTACGGTTCCGTCGCATCAGAATTAAAGTCTCAAGGGACAAAAAAGGCAGGCGGATCGGTCTTAAAGATCAATGAAGAAGGAGTTTTATTTCGCTCCTATCGCGATGGAAAAAAGCTTTTACTAACACCAGAAACTTCTGTACGCGCGCAAAAAGACTTAGGTGCTGACATCATCATCCCCTTTGATGAACTCCCTCCCTACCATATTAAGCGCGATGCGCTGATCAACTCTTTAAATCGCACGCATCGCTGGGAAAAACGCTCACTATTAGAACATCAAAAAAATCCCAACAACCAAGCGATGTATGCCGTAATACATGGCGGCGTCGATCCCGAGTTGCGCAAGAAAAGTTGCGACTTTTTGACCGATCTCGCTTTTGATGGCTTTGCTATTGGCGGCAGCGTGGGAAAAACCAAAAACGAGATGATCGAAATGCTCACGCAGACAATGCCGCGCCTTCCTAAAGAATCTCCCAATCACCTACTTGGTATTGGTGATCTTCCCTCACTCGCTGCCTCGATTCCTCTTGGTATCGATACTTTTGATAGCTCTTATCCAACAAAAGCAGCGCGCCACGGAACGCTCTTAACAAAGCAAGGTAACCTCAAAATTTCTAGCGGCAAACATAAAAATATTTTTGAGCCCATCGAAAAAGATTGCACCTGCCCCACCTGCAAAAAAC
>JAJFMI010000064.1 GCA_021772235.1 Chlamydiota bacterium | reverse complement strand
ACTGTGTACGTACGATTTTTTCTGGATCTGCTGATGGAATTTCATAACCAAAAATGCGTGTTGCTTCTTCTGCAAAAAAATGGAAGTAGCCGATGGTGTAATCAACTTCGCCTTTTGCTTGTGCGATCGGTTTTCCCATCTCGTGTGTGATGAGGTTGGCAAGTGAATCGCGATTTTTTTGTAGGAGGCTTGCGATTTCTCTTAAGATGGCCGCGCGTTTAAATGGGAGAAGCTGTGGCATTTTTTTTGCAGCATGCAACGCTTCTTCAATTTGTTTGCTCGTTGCAATGTGGAGTGTTTTGAGAAACTTGCCCGTGACAAGGGAATTATGGGGCTTGTTTTCAGCCCCTTTTTCTGCAAAACTACCAGCTATATAAGAGCCAACACTCTCTTTTGGGAATAGGTCATTGATCATTGCCTCAGAGTAACAATTATTGTCACTTGAGGCAAAGATGAATTTTTAGTAAGAACGGGCGTTGTCTTTTAAGAAGATTTCTTCGATAAAGTCTCGTGTGGTTTTTTGGAGTATAGGATCAGGATCTTCTGAGCGATTTCGCAAAATACCGAGCTCAACCAACAGAACTCTGAAGTACTCTGTTTTTATGTGAGAATTATTATCAAGAGCCTCTTCTCGGAAAATCTCTTGCCCTTCTTCAAATGAGACGTCTTTATGGCGAGCATACCAGTTGCTGAACCAATTTTCATACATTTCATAAGTGATTTGAGAATTCTCGTCATTGTGATGATCATCTCGAAGTGTATCCAGTATATAATCTATAGAGTGGCGTTGTTTAAGGATTTCAAAAGTTTGAGGATGAGATTGCAAGCTTTGCAATTTTGAGTATATTTCTTTCCAGCTGACGCTGCTTCCTTTATCTGCTTGAAAAGAACGAGGAAGAGGCTCTCCAAATACCCAATAGATGGCGCCAAGTTGCATATTTCTCAAATGACGATCTTGAACATTTGCATAATTTCCAATTTCTTGAAAGAGTGTATTATCGAAAAAACTATCAATAGTCCTTCGTCTAGCATCTTGCAAGAGAGTCAAAACCCTTCTTTCGATGTTCTGATTTTTCATGTCTACATAGGTAGTAAAACAGGCGTCCACTACATCAGTAACTCCTGCATTGCAATAATGACCGATAAGACCAAGATTAACAATAGCGTCCTGTACATCAGATGGGACGTTACCTTGTTCGGACATCTCTAACCATTTTTCAACACAACATTTGATCATAATACGATAGTCAGTATAATCTTTAGTGCTTTCCATTTCTCCTGCTTGCGGTGCACGATATATGATGGTGTTAGCAAATTTTTCAAGACCCGTCTTGAGGTAATTGGTAATATCTTCATTGCTCGTTCCTACTTTGCCTTCAGAAATCGCTCGTTTTAATACATTATCATCAGATTGCTTATTTTGAAGAACGTCCTGACTCAATTTGCATTTATCAAAAAGAGTTGTGAGGCTTGCTTTTAAATCGATAGAAGGTTCACTGGGGAGTTCAAGGGGTGTTTGAATGTGAGTTTTATCAACCGTAAGGCCATCGTTGGAATCAATTAGGATAGGGGCTTTTTGTGGAGGGAGTTTAGAAGGGGAGTGACACCATTTGAGGAAATATTCGATCTTCTCTTTCACAATTTCACCCTTAAGATAGTTCTGTACTCTCCTATTATTTAATAGCTGATGGAGATTGTCTGCTGTTTTTGGGCTCTTAAGAATTTTAATGTAGAGATCATGCGCGATTTTGGTATTGCAGAGAGATGAGAAAAAACGAGAGGCAAGTTCACCAATGAGAACATTGAATAAAATGTAACACCCAGCGCTTATTTTTTTCAGGAAGTTCCCTTGGTATAGATCGAGGCAGGAGTGCCAAATTAGCGATTGTTTGGTTACCCAATAAAAATTGATTTTTATCGGTGAGAGATAGTAATTGATGGGGAGTGTAACTGAAGAGATTGCATTTCCGAGGCGTTCCCATTTTTTATTGCGCAATCCCCTAGCGCCATCTTCTAGCAAACCGATATGGGTAAAAATATAATCTATTGCCAAAATACCGAGAGCGATTTGGCCTTCTTTACGTTTACCTTCAGAAATTAATCCTACTGAAGCGGCAATTGCAACGACCTGCATTAGGGAGGGTAAATATTGGTGTGTGGCGTGGGTGAATCGATAAAGCCTTGTGCCAGGCTCCATTTGATCTTTTAAGTCAGAGGTGTATGGGTGGAGGCTTTTTGCAAATTTATGAATTTTCTGAACTCCTTGGGCCACTTTAGGAGAGATATTCTCGGCTGCGAATTGTTCTATATCATGGGGGTCTAAGTTTTTTACATAGGTAACTCCGGTATGAATTACCTTGCTGCTAAAAAGAATGGAGATAGAAAGTTGGGTAATGAGAAAAAGAGGTATTGCAAGGTATATTTTTCTCCCAAGTAGAGATTTTATAGTATCTGATTTGTTGAGCAGTGCAAACGTTTGCACACCGCTCATAACTTGATAGTAAATTGGGAAGAGTTGATTTCCCCCTGTTCGAAAGGTGTGCTCCTCTTTTCTATAATAGACGAAATCTAGAGCTCGAAGGCCTGTGTCCAAAATTGGTAGAGTCATTTTTTCCTGCGATAATTTTAATTAATGTGCCAATATTAACATATGATGAGATTAAATCAAATAGGTAGTAAAATATTTAATATTAATTCCTTTGGGCATTTTTTTCGGAATGGGGGCGTGTCAAAAGGCGCGTACGATTCGCTAAACTTCTCGTTGAGTGTGGGGGATTGTGAAAAGGCAGTACGGGAAAATCGCAAGCGTGCGGTAGAAAGGTTGGGTTTTTCGAAATGGGTTATGGTAGGAGTAGTGGATGGTGCAACTGTTGCACATGTAACAAAAGAGTCACCAGAATTAATGAGGGGTTGTGACGGGTTAATTACAGATGTTCCTGGAATTGCTTTGATGGCCACGAATGCGGATTGCCAAGTTGCACTTTTCTATGATCCGGTGAAAAAAGCGGTGGGTGCTGTGCATGCCGGTTGGCGCGGGCAGGTTGCGAATATTTATGCGGAAACGGTGCGCAGGATGGGGGAGGTTTTTGGAAGCGGTCCGAAAGATTTGCGTGTGTCGTTTTCACCAAGTTTGGGGCCAAGCCGTGCAGAGTTTGTCAATTATCGTAAAGAGCTTCCTGAATGTTTTTGGAGGTTTCAGGTGCGGCCCAACTATTTTGATTTGTGGGCGGTGGCAAAATGGCAATTAATGCAGGTAAATATTCTGGAAAAGAATATTGCGTTTTCGCAAATATGCTCCTACGATAACCCTGGAACTTGTTTTTCTTACAGACGTGATGGAAAAAAATCGGGAAGAAATGCATCTATCATTGGCATAAAATGTGGGTCTATGTAGATTAAGTTTATGTTGTTTTTCTTTTAGGTTTTTATGAATACGTGTGAACAATCTATTGAGGTCCATGATCTCGCACTTCCCGGGTTAAAAGTTTTAGTTCCAAAAATTTTCGAAGATCACCGCGGCTATTTTTTAGAAAGCTGTCGCGATGAGATTTTGAAGGCAAATGGAGTTGATTGCGCTTTTGTTCAGGATAATCGCGCCATGTCCAAGAAGGGGACTATTCGCGGTATGCACTTCCAAAATAGTCCAGGGCAGGCAAAGCTTGTTTCTGTGGCTAAGGGCAAAATTTACGATGTTGCTGTAGATATTCGGAAAGATT
>JAJFMI010000063.1 GCA_021772235.1 Chlamydiota bacterium | reverse complement strand
TTTTTGGCCCCTGTTTGCCCTCTTTTTTCCCGCTGTAACGGGAATAGAAGCGGGAATATCGATGTCAGGAGATCTAAAAAACCCGACAAGATCGCTTCCAATGGGGACAATAGCAGCAGTAGTCGTCGGATTCGTCAGCTATCTCGGCCTAGCACTCTTTCTCACATCACGCGTCTCAGCAGACCTGCTTATTTCTCATCCGATGATTATCAAGGAGATTTCACTTGTAAAACAGCTGATCACAGTAGGAATCTGGGGAGCAACCCTCTCCTCATCACTCTCATGTATCCTTGCGGCACCTCGTACATTGAGCGCTCTTTCGGAAGATGGAATCGCCCCAAAATGGATTTCAAATGGCAGCTTTAGACGACCTATCATTATCACAACACTCTTCGTTTTAGGCGGATTACTTCTTGGCTCTGTCGATCAAATCGCTCCCGTGCTCTCGATGTTTTTCCTTATTTCCTACGCCATGCTCAACCTAGCCACCACATTTGAAGGCATTCTCGACTCCCCAAGCTGGCGCCCAACATTTCGCTTCCATTGGGTCATCTCTCTTTTTGGAACACTTCTTGCTGTTTCCGTAATGCTTCTTATCGATGCGAGCCACTCCCTGCTCGCTTTTATGAGCGTCATTGCAATCTATTTTTTAGCAGCGCGTCGACAAACCATATTTGAACTAGACGATTTACGAGAAGCTCTCCTCGTATTCTTTTCACGACTCTCGATCTACGGCCTTGCGAGAATGAAAAAATCCACTAAATCGTGGCGCCCCAACCTCCTCGTCTTTATCGAAGACCCCTTTTCCCGCCAAAGCTTGATGGAATTGACCCACGATATTACCCACGGACAAGGTTTTTTAGTCTTTGCCTCGATACTTGAAGAGCAAGAAAAAGCAGAAAACTTCAAAAAGAAGATGGTCGAGTACCTAGAAAAAGCGAAAATCATTGGCCTTGTAGAAACGTATAACACCTCAAATCTACTTGATGGGATGACAAGCCTTGTGAAAGCGGCTGGAATGGGCCCCTTAACACCAAACATGATCGTCCTCGGTACAACGCGAAAGAAAAGTCGCTTTGCAGAATACGGCGAGCTCATAATAACCGCCTACCGCGAACAAAAAAACGTGCTCCTTATCCAAGAAGGAATCCCATTTAAAGCTAAACCCAAGCAGATTGATGTCTGGTGGGGCGGACTTAATCCTCAAAACTCTGAACTCATGCTCGTACTTGCCTATATGCTAGGAACAAGCGGAAAATGGCGCAACACTAAGCTTCACCTTAAAACAGCGATATTCAACGAAAAAAGCCGCGAGGAAAGTCTAGAGAAACTTCGCGAATTTTCTTCAAAGAGCCGTCTTACCCTCACCCCTGAAGTCATCCTAGCTCAAGGTGACCTCTTTATCGAAGCACTACGCGAATCCTCCGCAAACTCCGATCTCATTTTTCTCGGTTTGCGCCCTCCTCAACCAGACGAGACCCCCGAAAGCTACGGCGAATACTACCATAAACTCCTCGAGCGCACCGAGCATTTCCCGCCGACAGCATTTGTCCTCGCCTCTGAACCCCTCTCTTTTGGCAAAATCCTTGAGTAGTTGATAAGTTGCTCGTGACGATGGTGTCGCGACTATAGTCACAAAAACAGAGTACTTATGTCTGAAAAAATGTCTGCTGGGAAATTTAAAGCTGAATGCTTAAAAGTTATTGACAGAGTCAGTCGCACACGCAGAAAAATTATTATTACAAAGCATAGTATACCAATTGCTGAAATCGGTCCTATTAGAGATTCTGAACCAGAAGAAGCGTTTGGAAAACTCTCTGGAACGGTACAATTTCATAGCGATCTCGTCAAACCAATTGATGAGGATTGGGATTCCAATTCTTAAAGACATTAAAAAACACAAACTTATTCTCGATACACATGTCCTCATTTGGGTAATGAAAGGAAATTCTATGATCAAAGAGCATTTCCGTAAAAATCTACAAATTGCTCTTCACGATGATAGAGCCCTAGTCTCAACACTTTCATTCTGGGAAATAGGAATGCTTGTGCAAAAAAACCGTATTTCCCTAGATATGGATCCTATGGAATGGACAAATCAAGTCCTAGAAACAGAAGGACTACAGACATGTGACCTTACACCAGAAATCGCTATTAACAGCACAAGATTATGCGGTGTTGTCCACGGAGACCCTGTTGATAGAATGCTAATCGCTTCCGCTCAAGAAGAAAACGCCACTCTAGTAGACCGATTCAAAAGTTATTCAATCTAAAACGGCGCCAAATCCACGGGATTGAACTATTGAAAATCGATCCATATTATTAATATTGAGCAATTTACAATAGACCAATCGCGAGAGATTTCGCGTTGTTTTAGGTAAAGAATTTATGGGACTAGACACTAGTTACCTGTGATAGTAAAATCCTAGAGTATGGAAAGAGCAACCTCCTATCCGTCCATAATCCTACTAAATAACACATGCAATAGAGAGCCCTACAGCAGTCTTTGCTTGACCCTGTTAACCTTTCTCCTTTGCTAAAATTCTCGAATAATTTCTCAAGTCGTTAAGTATCAACCGCCACAAAATCGCAATAGCCCTATTATTGACAATTAAATATTTATATAATATAATTAAAATATAAATTATTAATGATGGTTATATAAATACGTGAACAGTTTACAACAAAACTCAATATTACAAATTTGGACAGCGATTCATTCTAAAACAGAACTTGCAAGAGCTGTAAACAATTTAAGCACTACGGAAAGAAAATTCTTCTCAGAAGCTCTGAATTTTCAAAACAGAACTTCTTCACTAAGCGGAAAAAACTTTCAAAAGCTTGTGTTGCATCTTAATGGAAATCTTTCTCTTCCCGCTCGCATACAACGTAGTGTACGGTTATTTTTTAGAGGAAAGAACAATACAAAGTCAATTTTACAAAGTAGAGCAATATTTTTGAAAAATGGCGGTAAGACACTAGGTAATATCAATTCGATACTTTCTAATCGCATCACAGGGTTGGCCTCTAAAGAGTTAACTCCAGGGAAACAACGAAAGATTGCTTCATTAGAACTCTCTAAAGATCTTGTAGGACAGGCACTTATTTTTTCTACATCACCATCTACAGGTGACCGCATTAATCAATTAAAACATGAACTGCAAAATCCTAATCTAACTCAAGTCCAGCGCAATAGAAAAGAGATTGCGCTTGCAGGTCTTAAAGAAAAACATTCTGAAGATTCTTTTGCCAGTATGCAAAGAGGAACAAACACCCTCTTGAAAGATACAGCATTAGACCTCATGATCAATGATGCATTAATTAACCTAGCAAAGAAGCCTAAAGCCACTCTTAATCCTGAATCGATGCAAAATTTTCTAAATAGCGGTGATGACTTAGTCGTAACGAAAGTCAAAAAACTTCAGAAGCAGTACAGGATTACAAATGCACTTCAAACTGGATCAGCGGTTGACGAAAAGGATAAAGTTTTTGAAGTCACATCAAAAAACCTACCGGTTTTGTTAGTTGAAAAAGAAGCATTATTAACAAAAGCCGCAACCTACGAAACTTTTTTGCAAGTCTTGCCCACAGCAAGCCCTGCTGCTTAATAGCTGTGAGAGTCGAGTTTGACCTTGCCTCTAAAGATTTTGTAAACCCAAATCCCGTAGGCAAAGACAAGCGGCAGTCCGATCAACACAACAATCATAATAATCCTTAGCGTCGGAATTGAAGCCGAGGCGTTGTAAACCGTCAGACTATTGTTGACTGGATCAACCGTCGATCGTACAATTACTGGATAATTTCCTACACCATAAAGCGCAAATAAAGTAGCAATCGCTCCTGAGGAAGAGAGAAATGCCCAGCCATCATTTCTTTTATAAACTTGCCGAGCGGTATTTGCAAGAAGCAGTAATGTTAGGGTTGGAACTGCAAAAAGATAGGGACGATCGAACATCGGCTGCACCATTGAAGGCACCTGAACCCAGGTTAAAATGGAAACAAGCAGGTACATCACAAAGAAAACAGGAATAATAAAGCGCATCCAAGAGCGAAGACGCTCATGTAACTCGTCTTCTGTTTTCATCAGCAAGTATATTCCACCATGCATTGTAAATAGCGCTAAGGCAAAAACACCAACAAGAAGAGCGTATGGCCGAAGAATATAACCAAACTCTTGAATAAAGTCGCCATTAGCGTCGAGAGGCACACCAAGAATGAGATTTCCCAAGACAACACCAAGGCCGAAAGCGATCACTATACTGGAGTAACAGAATAAATAATCCCACATGGCACGCCATCTTTTCGAGACATGCTTAGATCGAAATTCAATCGCAACGGCGCGAAAAATAATGCCGGCTAAAAAGAGCATGAGAAGATTGTAAAAACCTGAAAAGACAGAAGCATAAACCGCAGGAAAGCCTGCAAAAAGGCCACCACCAACAATGACGAGCCAGACTTCATTGCCATCCCAAACAGGTCCTATTGCATTAAGAAAAATGCGCCTGTCATTATCAGACTTGGGAAAGAGATAAAGAGCGCCCACACCCATATCAAAGCCGTCTAAGACCGTGTAAAGCACTACGGCGGCACACAAAACAGCGTACCAGAGATTTTGCAGAAGTTCTAAACTCATGATTTGCCTCCATCAATTACAGGATTTGAATAGAGTTTGTCATCAGCATCCTCTTCATCGGGTCCATGTTTAATTTTATGATCCATCAGGTAAATAAAGAGGGAAAAGAGGAAGGAATAGATGACGATAAACATCAGGATCGAACCCAAGATTTGATTGCTAGCAACAGATTTAGAGACGCCATCTGCTGTACGCAAAAGGTGATAAACAATCCACGGCTGCCTTCCCATTTCTGCCGTAAACCAGCCTGCCTGGTTGGCAAGATAGGGCGCAAGAATGGAAATGACCATCGCACGCAACGTCCATTTAGCGTTCCACAGTGAGCCACGCCGCCAGTAAATAATTCCTAAAGTCGCTAAAAGAAACATCACTCCCCACATCATAATCATCAGATGATAGGTCTGAAAAACTGCGGCTACATTAGGCCAATCTTTTTCAGGAAAGTTATCCAGCCCAGGAACAGCGGGCTTTAATTTATGGTAGACCAGAAAACTCAATCCAGCCGGAATACTAATTCCATAAACTTTTTGTTTAGCTCTATCGACCCAGCCAAATAGATAAAACGGTGTATAATCTACTGTCTTAAAAACCCCTTCCAGGGTGGCTAATTTTTCCGGTTGATTTTTTGCTACACCACGTGCCGTTTGGTCACCTGAATAAAGCTGTAAAAGCAAAGTGATCATACCGGTAATTAAGCCAATTTTCATCGTCGCGCGAGAAAAATCCATATGACGACGTTTCATAATATAATACGCTGCGACTGAGATAATGATAAAACTTCCCGTTAACCAACAGCCCATAATGACATGAAAAAGCCGGTCCATTGAAGAGGGGTTAAAAACCATTGCCCAAAAGTCTGTGATGATCGCTTTAGCATCTAAGCCTTCGCCAACAATTTTAAAACCAGCAGGCGTCTGCATCCAAGAATTGGCAATCACAATCCAGACCGCACTAAAATGCGCACCAAAACTCACCATAATTGTAGAAAAGTAGTGAACTCCCGGTTTTACGCGATCCCAACCAAAGAGCATTAGACCAATAAATCCCGCTTCTAAGAAAAAGGCAAAAACGCCCTCAGCAGCAAGAGCACTACCAAAAACATCTCCGACAAACCTTGAATAACGCGCCCAATTCGTTCCAAAAGAAAAACTCATTACAATCCCTGTAGCCACACCTAAGGCAAACGAAACAGCAAAAATTCGCATCCAAAATTGCGTCATCCTTCTATAGAGAGGGTTTTTTGTCTTCATATAAAGACCTTCCATAATCACAAGCATGAGAGAAAGCCCAATACTTAAAGGGGGGAAAAGATAGTGAAAAGCGATCGTCATCGCAAATTGAATTCGTGCTAAAATCACAACATCCATGAAGCATACCAAAATTTTTCTCTACAATACATTAATGCTGTTTTTTATCCACCCTATTCTGTAAGATTAGGCTAAGATGTACTTCTACACACATGTCACCCCATTTCTTGAAATTTTGATCATTGCGATCATGATCAACTATATCCTGTCCTTTTTCTGGAACACACGTTCTATGGATCTGATTCTTGGTCTTTTTGCATTCCTCGGCATCTATGCGCTCTCATCACTCCTCAATCTCCCTGTCCTGCATCAACTTGTAAATAATGTCTCTAACGTTGCTGTAATTGCCATCCTCATTATCTTTCAGCCAGAGTTACGCGTGGCCCTCTCGCGTCTCAGCTTGAAAGGAAAACGCTACAGGGAAATCACTGAATTTGACCGCTTTCTCGATCAACTTGCCTCATCGACTTATCGAATGGCAGAAAAACGTGTCGGGGCAATCATCGTAATTGAAAATGAAGATATGCTCGATGATTATTCGCATAAAGCAGTGATGCTCAATGCAAATTTCTCATCCGAGCTTCTCGAATCCATTTTCAAAACCACTACTCCACTTCATGATGGCGCAATAATTGTAAGGGATCTCACAATCATTGCTGCAGGCGTTATCCTTCCTCTTGCAGAAGATATGGGGCACCTTTCCCGCTCCATGGGAACACGCCACAGAGCAGGACTTGGAATTAGCCAAATTTCGGATGCTCTTGTCATCGTAGTTTCCGAAGAGTCTGGAAAAGTTTCAATTGCTCGTGATGGCATCATTACACGAGGGGTAAAAATTGATCGCTTTAGTGGAATTATCCGCAGCGTTTTCAATCCACCCGTAAAACCCAAAGCAAAAGCATCATTTAAACTGAAGGCACTGCTGAGTAAATGAAAAATCTCCTCACCAAATTTTTTATCGATAACTGGCCAAGAAAGATCCTCTCCTTAATCCTCGCAATTATCGTTTGGTTTGTCGTAAACCAGTCCCTGACCAAATCTAAAATGTTACATAATGTCGGTGTGCGCATTGTCAATCTTCCTGAAGGCATCACCATTGAAGGCATGAGCACCAACGGATTACTTGGGCGTCGCATTGACTTGAATATTACCGGCAATCGCATCCTTCTCAGTAAAATCCAAACTGGTGACCTAGAGGTCTTGATCGATGGCCGCACACATGATGTGGAGTGGATAGAAAAAATTAATAAAAAGAACATCGTTCCAACAGATCCAACAGCTAATATCACTGGTATCAAACGCATTACCCCCGTAAGCATTGCTCTCAAGCCAAAAAAACTCATCCGAGAAAAAATTCCCGTAGTGATCACCGCACCTAAAGGCGATTCCCCAAAAGGCTATCAATTTGTTGACGTCTGGCCTTACCGTGCCTATATAACGTTGCGCGGTCCTGAAGATATTATCTCCCGTTATAAGTCACGTGGAGTGAAACTCACTTTTAACCTTAGCGAAATCAATCACTCTCAACTCGACGACCTGAAAGTCAGCGAACATAATGGGAGGCACGATGTTGTATCATTTAAAATCCCACAAAACTGGAAACAGATTTACCTACCTGACGTATCCGCATCACCCATCGAAATCGACAGCAAAAAAAATGAAGCCCTTCACGTAGATTTCATCCGCACAGAACTACTACCAATCACAACTCCTCTCCAAATTAACCTCTATTACCCCCTACGATCGGGACGACCAATAAAGAACAAAAACCTCCAAGTTGAAAAAACATCCCTCATAAAAGAGATCAACGGAGTCCAAGTCATTCAAGAAAAACTCTACACAAAAGGGGTAAGTGAACTTTTCTTGCAGACAGTAAAAAACAATCTTGCAATTTCCATAACCGTCGACCCTAACCATCACAGTGATTATGAGTGGGGCGTGCAATTCATCAATCCTCGTGAACTGGAAAACAACTACGTATCGCTCGTTATGGAAGGCAACTTGCAAAATCAGCGCAACAACACCAACCCCAAACTGCGCGAAGAATATCTCCGCAACCGCTTCCGCAGCTACATGAACCGCTTTCAACTCTATCGCGCAGACGCAACCAAATTTGAACTCGACATCCAACAACACGACAAACACCTCGCAATAAATGAGCTCCAAGAAGACCACTGTTGCCCTAATTAAGTACCATCTCGCAAATAGCGGGGGGCTCGAAAAACAGGCCTATTACATAAAAAAAGCCTTTGAGATGGCAGGCAACAGCGTCGACCTCATCTCAAAAGAAACACTCCAGCTTAAACCAAACCCCTTCTCCTTTCAAAACATCCACGCTTTCAACACCGCTTGCGAAAAACATCTCACTAAAAACCCCTACAGCCATATCTTCACAATGGATCGCATCTCCTGCGCCACACATATCCGTGCAGGAAACGGCTGCCACGCCGCTTATCTCAACCGCCGCATTCAATTTGAGCCCCTCCACAAATTCACCTTTGGCCTCAATCCCCTCCATCGCACCCTTCTACACCTGGAAAAAACCGCCTTTGAAAACCCCTTTTTGAGAAAACTCATCACAAACTCGCACATGGTCAAACAGGAAATCCTCTCACGCTACAATATTCCTGAAGAAAAAATCACCACCATTCATAACGGCGTAGAGTGGGAGAAATTCGCACAAAGCTACTCGCAATTCACCCCCAATTCTACCTACCATTTTCTCTTTGTCGGATCGGGCTTCAAACGCAAAGGACTCGATCTACTCCTGCCAGCACTCTCTAAACTCTCTGAAAAAAACTGGCGCCTCTCCATCGTTGGCCACGATCGCAACCTCCCCTACTACATCAAGCTCACCAAAAAACTCCACCTGCAAAAGCAAATCCACTTCTACGGAAAAGTTGGAGACACCACCCCCTTCTACCAAAAAGCCGACTGCCTCATCCTCCCCACACTTTACGATCCCTTTGCCAACACTACCATTGAAGCCCTAGCCATGGGTCTTACCGTTGTCACCTCAAAAACAAACGGCGGCCATGAAATTCTTAAACCGGAAACCGGCATCATCATCGACGACCTCACCTCACAAGACTCCCTAATCGCTTCCCTCCAAAAAGCGCTTACGCGCCCCAAAACCCTCAAACTCGCAAAAACAATTCGCAATTCGGTACAATCATTATCATTTGAGAACCAGTTGAAAGAATTAACCGACCAATGTTTAAACTCCTAACCAGCCCCCTTGCCATTACCCCGCAGTGGCTGATCAATGTTATGGGTCACACATTTGCGCCCATTGCCTACCGCCTCATACCCAAATGGCGCAAACGCGCCCTTTCCAACCTCGCCCTTGCCACCGACCTCAATCTTCCACCCAAAGAAATTCGCCGCATCGCCAAAGCCTCCTTCGTTAACCTTCTCATCTGCGCGCTTGAATACCCCAAATTTGCCCATCGCAAAACCTTCAAATGGGCGCGCTGCACAAACCCAGAACCCGCCGCCTCACTCATAAAAAAAGGCCAAGGAATTATCTTTTTTTGCGGCCACCAAGCCAATTGGGAAGTGCTCTTTTTAGAAGGAACGCAACGAATGCCAGGCGTTGCCATCGGCCGGCCAATCAAACAAGAAAAAATCTACAAATGGATTGTGCAGATGCGCGAAAAATTTGGCGGCACCATCGTCCCTCCTAAACTCGCCCTTAAAGAGGGCCTGCGCGGACTCAAGAAAGGAAAATTTCTCGGCATCGTAGGAGATCAAGGCTTTCCCGAAAGTGACTTCTCCTGTCCATTTCTCGGTCGCCGCGCCTACACATCCACCGCCCCCGCACTCCTCTCTTATAAAACAGGCTGCCCCATCATGGTCGCCTCCACAAAACGTGTCCGAGGCCATTACGAAATCACCTACAGCGAACCAATCTGGCCCGACAAGCAAAACCCCTTAAACAACGAGGTCGATCGCCTCATGCGTGAAACCCTTGCCCAATTTGAGCAATCGGTAAAAAATTGTCCCGAGCAGTGGCTCTGGCAACACAATCGCTGGAAACAAGAGACACCGAAAAATGTCTACTACCGCTTTCGCCACGACTCCATTCTCATCATCGCGCCAAAATGGGAACCCTGGATGCAAATCTTTCGTACTATCTATCCCCGCGCCTTTCTTACCCTTATGTGTCCAGATAAACAACTAGGCTTTGAACACCTCCCCTACGAACCCTTCCGCAAAGACTACCGCTTTAAACTCATTTTTAACCTTTCAAATGAAAAAGTCACTCGCCACTGGAAGCGCCAAGCCGCCTTTGAAGTCCTTACAAAAAAAGATCTCTTAGCAGGAAAATTGAAACCGTTAGACGAAGCGCTTAAAGAAACTATTTGTAGAAACCAGATATCTTTTAATGTATAACTATTTTGTGCAAATGCTGTACAACCGCCAAAATCATCTCTTCTAAATCTTGAAAACGTGTTTGATTAAGCCAAATTTCTGAAAACATCCTCATACTTTTCAATGAGTTTTTTTTGCACCCTCTTCAATTCCTCTTTGTGAGAAACTGGGGTAAGAACTAAATGGTTGTCCTGCTTTTCGATCTTAACCATTGGAACTTTATCAAAATCTATGAGATCGAGTATCTCTTGACCAAGAACCAAGCAGTAACCCTCTTCTGTTTTTTCTATATTTCGAAATATTTTCATGCAAACAAGTATAGCTATTTCTGGATATTGTTCAAAGAAACAATTCTCTATAATGAAGTCATGAGAAAATACCGTTGCTACCATCCTGAAAAGTTAGAAGGAGAAATTACTCTTTTGCCAACAGAAGCTAAACATCTGCAAGTTTTGCGTGTACGCGATGGAGATAAAGTCGAAGTTGTTGATGGCAAAGGAACTGTTGCAGAGGGCACTTTTCAAAACAAAGTCATTGAAATCACAAGCTCAAAGCACTTTCCTGAACCAAAACCAAAAATCATTTTAGCAGCTACTCTGATCAAACAAAGTCGGCTTGAGTGGCTTATTGAAAAAGGCACGGAGCTTGGTGCGCACGCTTTTTTTCTCTTCCCCTCGGATCACTCCGAAAGAAAAAATGTTTCTTCCAATCATCTCACTCGTTTAGAAGCAGCGGCACTTTCTGCCTTCAAACAGTGCAAACGTCTCTATCTCCCTCAGATTCAACTTTTGGATAAAATGCCAAAACCTCAAGGAGAAGGGGTTTTTGGTGATTTAAGGGA
>JAJFMI010000062.1 GCA_021772235.1 Chlamydiota bacterium | reverse complement strand
GGCGTATCTGTCGGATTTACCTTTTGATAAACAGGGTTGTTCGGCAAGTTATCTGGCAAGTTTGTTAGCGCGGCTGTAATCGCGGCTTGCACATCAGTAGAGGCAGCATCAATACTGCGGTTGAGGTGAAATTGCAAAACGATCGTTGTTAAGCCTGTATTGCTTGTAGAGGTGATCGTTAAAATATCTTCGAGCGCGGTGAATTCTCTTTCTAAGGGGGAGGCAACTGAGTTGGCCATTAAATCAGGACTGGCACCGGGATAATCAACAGTCACTTCAATTGTCGGATAATCGACACTTGGCATATCACTAACTGGGAGATTTTGATAGGCTAAAACCCCAAAGAAAACAATCAACGCCATGACAAGCGTTGTCATAACGGGACGTTTAATAAAAGGGTCAGAAAGTGAGATCATATGCCTGCATCCTCTTTATTCTTGATGACTTTTTTTACCGTGACTTTCTCTCCATCGATCAGGTTGAGCTGTCCTTCCAAAACAATTTTCTGATCAGGTTTGATACCTGATTCAACAATGATCAAGTCATTTTCTTGCTGTCCTGTTGTGACGTAAACCTGTTTCACAATATCGCCATCGACGACGTAAACGTATTTTCCCTTTTCCCCAATGACAATACAACCCGTTGGAATGAGTAGTGCGTTTTTAGCTTCACCATAGATCAAACGTGTGTAGATGAAAATGTTGGGCCAGAGGCGCTTGTCTTCATTTGCAAAATTCGCTTTGAACTTGATCATCCCCGTAGTTTGATCGACAGCGTTGTCCATAAAAGTTACTTCACCAGTCCAACTCTCTTTAAAGTCGCGGTTGTAGGCGACCTGCGCTTCTAACTTTCCCTCTTGCATAATTTTTTGCAGCATAGGAAAGTATCTTTCGGAAATCGCAAAGTCACAGTAAATAGGCTGAATCTGATTGATCGTAACAAGAGTTGTCTGCTGCGCTTCTAATACAAGGTTGCCCTCATCAATCAAGCGCTCACCAGAAACACCTGAAATAGGCGCCTCTACACGGCAGTATCCGAGATTGATTTGCGCCTGCTCAAGCTTTGCGATGTTGTCCTTAACTAGCGCTTCGCCCGTTAGAACATTGGTCACCAAGTTCTCATAATCATTTTGAGAAATATAATCCTCTTGCACAAGAGGGGTATTTCTGCGTGCCGTATCTTGAGCGTATTTCAAAGACGCCATCGAACTGGCAACTTCAGCTTCACCAGATTGGACAGCAGCTTCATACGTCCGCTCATCAATTGTGACAAGCAGTTCACCCGCATTGACTTCTTGGCCTTCTTCATAATAAACGCCCGTCACGGTTCCATCTACCTGTGCCTGCAAACTCACTGAATTAAAAGCTGTGATATGACCAGGCGCAGTCAAATAAAGTGGCACATCCTTCTGTGTTACCAGAGCAACATTGACACCTGGAGGTGGCTTTACCTTTGCTTCTTTTTTGCTACAGCTAACCGCAGCAAGAATCAAACTTAAAATAATTAGACTACTTTTTCTCATAGTTATCCTCAAATTGCGAACCCGCCGATTCCAAACTCAACATACCAGTACCGTAAGAGAGATCGGCGATTGAAACATACCAGTCACGTTGCGCTTCGGCATTTCTTGCTTGCGCGTCTGCCACATCCGTTTGCGCTTTAATCACATCAACAATCGTGGTCGTTCCCACCTTATATTTATCAAGAAGAACGCGGTACTCCTCTTCAGCTGCGATTAAAAATTCAAAAGCGTAGTGAGTGGCCTCATTTGAAAGCAAAACGTCGTCACGATAATTGACCACATCTTGTAAAACAGTGAGCTTGCGCTCCTCAAAACGCGCCCGCGCTTGATCTAAGTTTCCTTCAGCCAAACGCACAGTATTAGCAATATAAAAACCTTGGAAAAGAGGCATATTCATACCCGCCATCACCTTCCAGTGAAAATCATCATTGCGGTTCATATCAAAATAGGCGCGACCAACAGTTGCAGCACCATCAAAGACAGGGAAATAGAGACGTTTTGCAGCAGTGAGCGCATCTTCTCCCGCCTGTACCTGGGATTCCGCTGCTTGCAAATCAGGACGGTATTTTAACGCCGTAACAATCAGCTCATCTAACTCTTTTGGTTGAAAATTGGTGATTTTTTTAGGGAATCGCAAAAACTTAATATTCAAATAAGCAGGTACACCCATATCAGACATCAACTTCGTGTAAGAATTATGTAGCGCTTGCTTCTGCTCAACCAAAGCGAGCTGCGTCTGCTTTAAACTCGTAACAGCCTGCACTTTATCTGAAATATCAGCCATCCCATTGAGAAGCTTTGCCATCACCGCGTCTAAAGTCGTTTGCGCATTGACCACATCCGCTTCCGCAGAAATCAAACGCTCCTGCTGATAGAGATAGTCATAATAATCCGTCATCAATGTTTGAATAACCGTCTGAATCGCGCGGTTATGCAACCAGTCTGCATTATATAGAGACTCCAAAGCTGCCATTGACGAATAACGCGTCTGACCAAAATCTAGAAAAATATAGTTGAAATTGATATCACCAGTGCCAACTGTTTGGAAAATTACTTGGCGTTGTCCCTGGATAAAAATCGCATTGCGCTGTCGCGTATAACTCGCATCGCCCTCAGCTTGAAGGAAATCCTTCTGCAAAGACTGACCATATTCTGCCGCACTCATGCGCGAACGTGCCCAAGTCATCTTTGTTAGGGGGCTATTTAATAGCCCAAGATCTAAAACCTCAGCAAGAGAAAGAGGCTCAACCTCTTCTAAAAATTCAAAGTCCTCGTTGAGACAGCCATCTAAAATTTGCGGTTCATTTGGCGGACGCCAAACAGTATGAGACGTGCGTGGAGTGTAACTAAAAGGATCAGCCGCCCCTTTAAAGTCGATGCATCCTGTTAAGGATAGCAATAACAAACTACAGATAATCCAACCACGCATTGACGAATGCTCCTCCGTCTTTCTTCTAGAGGTTGTTGGATTATCTGTACAGTTTTTATTTTATATAGATAGTTTAATGTCAATGCGGTTAGGCTAATTTCACTCGATCGTTCAATATTAATATTGAGCGAGTTAAACTAGCCCAACCGCGAGAGATTTCTCGTTGTTTTTGGTAATGAACTTTGTAGACTAGACACTAGCCTCCAACGGAAACAACACTCTAAGCTTATATTAAAACCCTAAAAAACCATTCAAATACTCGTCATTTTCAAGAGCAGCGCCAAAGTCGGGGTCCTCTTTTAGTCTTGATAGACCCTTACTTACTTTTTGGGGAGATCCTGGTCCATTTTCTTCTGCGATTCTTTTTAATTGTTCGATATCAGGGTGAAAAGCAGCAGTAGCTTCACTAGCTAAGAGTTTTTGCAAATTTTGACTAGTTTCGACTCTTTCTTTTTCTGTAAAAACCTTCGTGTCTGGGGAAGTTCTGCTTTTACTCGTTTTAGGTCGTGTAGTTGGTTCTGAAGTGCTCTTAGATACATCTTCTTCACTGGGTGCAAGAAAATCTGTATCTGCGGACGTATCTGCAGTTGAAATTTCTTCATCTGAATCAGAGGCTGCGCTCATTTCATTTTCGTCATATGGAATTGGTTGAGGAGTTGGACGTATTTCTTGTGGTTTTTCTGGCGCAGGTGTAGAAGGTACTTGTGCAGCATTTTGTTCTTTTGTGTAGTTAAATTCATGTTTAATTTCTGTGATATGCTTCTTAACAAGAGATAAATCTAAATTGTTATTATCTAATTGGTCGAATATAATATTTAAGCATCTGTTTGCTATTTTCTCCATAGAACAGAGGTGATGTCTTGCAAAAGGAATAAATATCGGAGCGAAATTCTTATCTTTTTTAGATATATCATTAAAAAAACCTGATGGTAAGTTCTTCATTGAAGCGCATTCATTTTCAGTAAGTGGATCTTTATCGCTATTATGATTAGTATTTGATTTTTGAAACTTATTCAGAGTTTTTGACCAGTCCTCTTCGTTTGTCATATCAATAGCTGATCCACAGTTAAGTGCAATGTCAGCTAGATAACCAGAAAGTCTTTTAAAAACTGGGTGTTCAGTGCAAATATTTTCTGAGAAATTCTGCTCACATTCTTCCAGGAATTCAATCTCTGAAGAGATTTTTTTCTCATCATAACCTTGCCAGTGTCTGCTGATTAAAGGAAAAAGTGCAGTAGTTATTCGTGATACAGGGCTGTTTTTAAAATCAAAGTCAAGAATTTCTACAGCAGATTTGTGGACAATAGGCCATTTTTGATAAGTACGTACTAATGATTGTGGTCCTGCGTAAAACAAAGTTACACGAATTGCTGACCAAATAACAACGTCTCTTAAGCTATCTTTTTTCAGCTGTTTTGCACCAAAATAGGTAGAAAGTCCACATGAGCAAAATGCTAGGGCTACTTTAAGATAAGTTGAAGTTTGTAAAATTACTCCATCTTGTAATTCGCATTTCTTTTCATTGATTTTATCAGTAAGAGCTTCTGGTACTCTAAACTGAATATTACTTAATATTGTATCGTGTGAGATCATTTTTTTTGTCCTTAATTTATTTATCTTTGGAGTTTTATATATTTAATTTGTGTATTACCAAACGCGCTCTATGCGTATAGCTCCTGTATAGTTTTTATAAATACTTCCAACGCTCGCTCCAAAGCTGATTGATGTTGAAAAACCACCCATATGGAGGAAAGTAGCTTCTCCCTCTGCAAAGACTAGGTTGTCGGATGAGTAGCGATCATGGTCGATAGTAAAATCGCCAAGTTTTTTGTTCGGTGGAGAGAAGTAAGCTACTTCTGAGTTTTCTTGTAAAAGGGGGTGGTAGTAGAGCCATCCTAGTGTCAGTTTTGGCACTAGAAAACGCACACCTCTTCTCTTGATTTCTGTTCCGCACTCAAGGGCAACTTTTGTTCCTAGGAAATTGCTATGGCGACTCTCTACTTTTAACGACTCTTCCCAGCCGATTATGGATCTAGTCTTTTCAGAATAATCTTCTTGGTAGTCGCTTAAGTAGTCAAATACAGCAAAAGGTTTTAGGAAGAAATTTTGACCGTAGAAGGTATATCCAAGTTCAGCTCGCGCAGCAAGATGCCAGCTATGGTGGTCTCTTTCTCCAATTTGGTTCAGTCCGCAGAATTCTCCTTTTCTTTCTACATGGTGATCGTTAAAGCCGCCCCAAAGCATTGTGCTAAGGTAGCCTTCTTGTGCAAAAAACCATGAGAAATAGGGGCCAAAGATAAATGTGTCTGTATCGCTCTCAAGACGTTCACTGTTTTTATCCCCGTCTAGGTCTGTACGCCAGTAGCCAAATCCAAGTCCAATTTCGTAGTTGTCGTGAATGACTACGCCAGCACCTAGAGTGAAACCGTATGCATTAAATTTAGAGGAGGTATCTGCTTCATTCCAGTTAGAGTGTTGAACAAAGGGTTCTAACCAAACTTCATAGGAGTTTTGATAGACGTCATCTTTTTCAAGGATTGCTCGTGTGCGGTAGTGGTAAAAGCTATCGAGGTTGACGTTTGCAAGCCAGTTAGAAATGGGAAGGGGATCGTAAGCAAAGAAGCTGTTTTGTTGAAGAGACTCCTTGCATTCAGGTACTGTCATAAATGATGCGAATCCACGGTGAGTTTTGCGGAGTAGTGCTTCTTTTTCTTCAATTTCTGCAAGTCGACTTGCCAATTCTTTTTGTTTTTCGATAAGAGAGGATTCTATTGTTACTGTATCTTGCTTGGCTTTTTTGCTCTCTTTATAAAGGCGATCATATTCATCACCTAGAAGAATTTTTTCCTCTTCAATTTGCTCGCGAGCTAGTGCAAGCTGTTCTGCAATTTTTGTATTGTGTTGCTCTTGTTTTGCTATTTCTTCTTCACGCTCTTTTAATTCTCTTTTCAAAACATCTTCTTCATCTTCTAGCACAAGAATCTTGCTTATAAGACCTTGTGAGTACCCTTTTGATGGATGTAATAAAAGAGCTACTGAGAGAGAGATAATGGCAAATTTTGTATTTTTCATCTTATTTTTCAATTGTAAGTTTAGTTCTGATACGAAGTGTAGAAGGAATCTTGTTTTTCTGCAAACAAAATCTAAAAAAACGGTCGCTGGTGTATGTATAAAAGGGGTTTTTATGGATTATAAGTGGAGTATTGTAATAGGTTCGACACTTATGTATGGATTAACAGCTCTAATAAAATTAGGAATATCGGGACCGGTAGTACGTTCCGTCAACGCTCTACCAATTTCTCCTGAGAATCAGACAGCTTTTTTACAAAAAGCAATTAAGGGATTGGTTTGGGAAGATGAAAATGAAAATGGTCGCACGTGTTTAAAGGTTCGTGTTCTCGTAATCCGCATTTTTTATCAAAAGAATGATCAGCTACTTCCACTATGGGGAGACTACGTAACTAAAACTCAAGTTAGGCAGATGCCTTTTAGGATTGCTAATTATTTAAAAAGGGATGCAGATATTGGTGAAGTTGGAGCTGATATGATTTTTGATCAGTTCAATAATGGAAAATTTTCCATGGAAAAACCTCAGTTTCAGGAAGAGAGTGTGGAAATCAATGGTGTTCCTGTTACTAGGGAGCTAATAGAAATAAATATGGTTACACAAAAAAAAATGGGTTTTCCAATTATTAAGAGAGTTTTTTCTTAAGGATTTCTTGGACGATGTGAGGAGCAGCTTGCCCTTTAGACAGCTTCATCACTTGACCAACTAAAAAGTTAAAGGCGCGATCGCGTCCTGCATGGTACTTCTCAATGGAGTCAGGATTTTCCTTTAGGACTTGTTCGACAAGTGCTTCAATTTCACCTGTGTTGTCCATCGGCTTAAAGTGCGGATTAGCATCAATGATTTCGCGTGGCGTTTTCTTAGGATCTTCAACCATTAAGTCGGCGATCTCTTTTGCCATGCGTCCAGTAATCGCTTTTTCTTCCACAAGGTTGACAAGTTCCGCAATGCGTTCGGGAAGAATTTCTGATTGCGCTAGATGTTTTCCGGAATCTTTAAAACGCCCGACAAATTCGACACAGACCCAATTGCAGAGTGCTTTGGCACTTTTGCAATTTTTCAATCCAGTCTCAAAGTAATCGGAGAGACGCTTATCATTTACAAGAAGAGAGGAGAAGTATTCGGAGAGGCCTAATTTTTCTGTGTAGCGTATGTAGCGCGCTTGAGGCAGCTCGGGAAGTTTGGAGCGGATATTTTCAATGTACTCTTCAGAAAGTACAAGTGGAGGAAGGTCGGGTTCGGGGAAGTAGCGGTAGTCTGCGGCGCTCTCTTTTATGCGCATCACGATGATTTTGCCATTTTCAAATCGGCAAGTCGATTGTGGCACGACTTTATCAAGATCCATGTGGGGATGTGCCTGATATGCTTTAACTTGGCGGCGGATTTCCGCTTCAATGGCGAGCTCCATATTGGAGAAGGAGTTCATATTTTTGATTTCGACTTTATTGCGCAGCTCTGTTGAACCTTTTGGTCTGACAGAGACGTTTACATCGATACGAAGCGAGCCTTCTTCCATATTTCCATCGGATGTGCCGATGTATTGTAAAATCGCACGGATTGCTGTTGCGTAAGCGGTCGCCTCTTTGGGCGAGCGCATGCAGGGTGTGGAGACAATTTCAATAAGTCCTACGCCGGCGCGATTGAAATCAACGCCTGCAAAGTCAGAAAAGTGTTTGAGCATACCGGCATCATCTTCTAGATGCGCTTTCTCGATTTGGTAGGTTTTGCCATCAACAGTCACTTCTCCGCCTACTATAATCGGTTCATCGAATTGGGTGATTTGGAAGTTGCGGGGGCAGTCGGGGTAAAAGTAGCTTTTGCGATCAAAGCGTGAGTTGCGGGATATTTTGGCGTTGATAGCGAGTCCGAAAAGAACGGCTTTTTTTACTGCTTCGCCATTTAATACGGGAAGCGCGCCGGGTTGGCCAGTGTCGACAACGCCAATGTTTGTGTTGGGTTCATTCCCAAATTTATAACTGGTGCGGCTAAACAATTTTGTGCGCGTAGAGAGTTGTGTGTGAATTTCTAATCCAATGACCGGTTCGAAGTTTTCGTAAGGAGTTTCGCTCATTTTTCCTCCTTGTCGAATAGGGGAGGAATATCTCCTGCGACGCCGCTATTTTTTTGAAAGTGGTAGGCAAATCTGAGCACTTCGCTATCTCCCATTTGTGGTCCTACGATTTGCAAGCCAAGAGGGCATTTGTTTTCAGCATATCCAGAAGGGACGCTAATGGCAGGAAGTCCGGCGACGTTGGCGCCGATGGTGCAGGCGTCTTGCAGATACATTTTAAAGGGATCTTGCATGCTAAACATTTCAAAGGCGGTTGTTGGTGTTGTGGGCAGGGCAATCACATCGCATGTGGCAAATGCTTTTTTGTATTGCTCGATCATGAGTGTGCGTACTTTTTGCGCTTTGCGATAATAGGCGTCTTGGTAACCAGCGCTTAAAACAAATGTGCCGAGCAGAATGCGCTTTTTCACTTCCGCACCAAAACCTTCGCAGCGAGAGTGGTTGTAGAGCTCGGTAAGGTTTTTTGCACTTTTTGCGCGCTTGCCAAAGCGCACGCCATCAAAACGCGATAAGTTTGTTGAAGCTTCTGCTGTGGAAAGAATGTAGTAAACGGCAATCGCATATTTTTGCAGGCTGATATCTACATCAACTGTTTCTACACCGAGATCGGTGAGTTTTTTTAGCGCTTGGTTGAAATTAGTCTGGATCTCTTCGCTTTGCGCTTGAATAAATCCCCAAGGCACACCGACTTTTTTTCCAGTAATCGACTGCTTGATTGCGCTCAAGTAATTTTCTGCAGGTTCTTGAATGCTGGTCGAATCATTTTGGCAAGGTCGACCGAGCACTTCCATGATCATTGCGACATCTTCTACACAGTTTGTGAAGGGACCAATCTGATCAAATGAGGAGCCGAATGCGACAAGCCCATTTCTGGAGACGCGGCCAAATGTCGGTTTGAAACCGACGATACCGGTGAATGAGGCGGGCTGACGTATGGAGCCTCCCGTATCTGATCCGAGAGAAATCGGGGCAAAACGTGCGCTAACAACGGCTGCAGATCCGCCTGAAGAACCGCCGGGTGTATAATCTAAGTTCCATGGATTATGTGTGGGGCCAAAGGCGGAGTATTCACAAGAGGCGCCCATGGCAAATTCATCTAGGTTTGTTTTTCCAATGATGATGCCATCTTCTTTTTCAATATTATTTGTTACGCTGGCGTCAAAGGGGGCGATATAATTTTCCAAAAATTTTGAAGCGCAAGTAGTGATTTCATTTTTGATTTGGATGTTATCTTTTAGAGCAACAGGAACACCTGCGAGAAGTCCCAACTTTTCGCCGCGTTTCTTTTTCTCATCCAATGCTTGCGCTTTTTCCAAAGCGCGATCTTCGTATATTTTTAAAAAGCCGTGAACTTGGCTATCGAATTTTTTAGCACGCTCGATAAAGTAGCGCACTATTTCTTCTGCAGAAAGTTTTCCAGAAACAAATTTTTCGCGGATTTGTGCAGCAGTTAGCTTGTAAAGAGTCATTCTTCCTCCTGCGCTAAAATTGGAGGAGTGCGGAGCATGCCACCAATGTGGTCCGGGGAGTTGGAAAGAAACGTTTCGCGCGTAAGAGTCTCTTCTTCAGTGTCATCGCGCAAGGGTGCTTGCAGATTTTCTAATACTACATAGCATGGCGCGACACCATCTGTATCAACTTCTTGCAGCTTATTGGCGTGTTCAAAAACTTTTTCTAGGTGAATAACTGCTTCATCAAGCTCATTTTCACTACAATCAAGGCGGCACAAGTGCGCTAGTTTTTTTAGATCTTATATTTACCTTTGATAGGAACATTATACCCTCTTACGGGAGCCATTGTCAAGATCACTTGCAACTTTAATTTTTATTCATTATGTAATGAATAGAATAATACTTATTCATTTGGAGGAAAAATGAAAGCACTTAACGTAATCGCGTTGATTTTGGTTATCGTCGGAGCTCTTAACTGGGGTCTTTGGGGATTTTTCCAATTTGATTTTGTTGCATGGCTATTCGGTGGAAATTCTAACTGGATCGCTCGCATCGTTTATGCCCTAGTTGGTATCGCAGGACTTTGGTCTCTTGGTACATTGGGCAAATGCTGCAAAGCAGTTTGCTGCAGCTCATCTTGTGACACTGAAAACAAAGGTCAATAAGATAACGGGGGCCCAAGTGCCCCCTTCTTTTTTTTATGCGTATTCTCATTACAGGTTCTCATGGTTTTGTTGGAAAGGCTGTCGTAAAACAGCTGGCGCCAACTCATGAACTTTTCTTTTTTTCTCATTCCGATTCATTTAGTCAAATTCCGCAAGTTGACTGTATCATCCATCTTGCTGGCGAAAACATCTTTGGTCGTTGGACTTTTAAAAAAAAGCAGCGCATCAGAGCAAGTCGCTCGGGCTTTACTGAAAAACTTGTTGCCTCATTGATTACTCAGGACAAAATCCCGAAACATTTTCTTTCTGCATCTGCTATTGGTTTTTATGGCGATCGCGGCGATGAAACTTTAGATGAAAATTCGACAAAAGGAGAGGGATTCCTCTCAGATGTTTGCGAAGGTTGGGAAAACGCTTCAAAGCCTCTTTCTGAGCACGGCTGCCGCGTTGTCCATATGCGTTTTGGCGTTATTCTCTCTCCAGATGGGGGCGCGTTAAAAAAAATGCTTCTGCCTTTCAAGCTTGGCCTCGGTGGACGAATTGGTTCAGGTAAACAGTGGATGTGTTGGATCGCCTTGCAAGATCTTGTGCGCGCAGTAGAATTTCTCTTAAATCATCCAGAGATCTCTGGCCCTGTAAACCTTTGCAATCCCATAACGAATCTAGAATTTTCAAAAGCTTTAGCAAAGTCTGTTAAGCGCTGGTTAGGACCGCCGCTACCTGCATTTCTTGTACGTCTGATTTTTGGGCAAATGGGTGAAGCGCTTCTACTCGCTTCGACAAAAGCTTATCCAAAAAAACTTACACAAAGCAGTTGCAACTTACTTACAAGGGATATATCTACCGCCTTTGATTTTCGTAAAGATCGCAAGGGAAGCTAGTTTTTGGTAAAGAGGTTGCGGAAGAAACTCTTTGGGTAAATGGAATCTACATACAGAATTACTACCTGTATTACCGAAGATTTGTTTCGGGTATTTGTCGAATGATCTGACTTTTTCTGCGAAATCCTCAATGATTTGAGTTAATGCAAGGCGACTCCCGTCTTTAGCATAAGAGTAATTCTCTCCACTAAACACACTAAAAGTATATTCGAGCAAGGTTCCTTCTACAGGTTTTGCGAAAGTTCTTGCTGGAGTATTTTCAATGAAAATAGAAGCAACAAGGGTTTTCCATTGAGTAAGTTTGTAAATGGAAAAACCATAGCCGGTGATGATAGCTGAATTAAAGAGTTTTTCTTTTGAGCTTTCCTTTGAGAAAATAGTTGTTGTAGAAAGGAGAAGTGCGTTTGCAATGACTATAGTTTGAAAGAGATTTTGTATATGGGAGTTTTTCCAAGCTAGAGTGCACGCCCTATGGGTAAGAGGCTTTGGCAGACAAGCTTTGTTGAGTTTTACCGCTAAAGGAGCGGCAATAATAACAAAAAGCAGACCAGGAAAGACTTTATTAGCTTTTACATCTGCTTTGTTATAATTAAAAGTTTCGATTTCAAATTTATTTTGAAAACTCTCAGGCAGTACTTTGTAAAATTGCCATGCGTTGTAGGAAATCGTTGCGATGCTAAGGCAAGTAAGAGCGATTTCGCTCTTTGCCCGAAATTTTTCTCCAATTGGATAGCTCATCGCATTAACTCCTGCAATCAATGCAATATTTGAAAATTTTCCAGCTGCAGTAATCATCATCAATCTCCTTAAAATTTAACAAGTCGATCTTAACAAAAGGTTAATATTAAATCAAATTGCGGCTTTTTGTAAATAAATTTGTTTATTAGTTAATTAAAACATGTTAATTGTAAGAAAATAACATGAGTTAATTACGATTATGGATAATCAAAATAAAATCAATCCGTGGTTTAGTATTTGGACAAAGCCAAAACAAACCATTCAGGAGATCACAGACAGGAATCCACGTTCGCGCTTTCTTGTTCTCTCCTTCATCTATGGCCTTCCTTGGATGCTACAATTTTGCCAAACTCTTTCAATAGGAATGAGTTGGTCACTGCCACTTCTTTTAGTTTTGGCCCTTGTTTTTGCTATTCCGGTAGGGGCAATTGCCTTTTCTCTAACAGCCGTTGTGCTGCATTGGACAGGTAAGTTGATTAAAGGGGAGTCGAATTTTATCAATTTGCGCGCAGCCGTTTCCTGGTCAAACGTGCCAAATGTGGTCACTATTGCTTTATGGGTCGTATTGATCGGTGTTTTTGGACTTCATCTTTTTGACACCTATTTTACTGCTCACGATTTCACATCAACAGAACGTATGGTTGTGATGATCACCTCTGGAATTGAGTTAATTGCGATGATCTGGTCGCTTGTTATTTTAGTGCACACTGTTGCAGCAGTACAGAAATTTTCCAGCTGGATGGGGCTTTTGAACGTGGTGTTTGCCATTATCGTCCTGATTGTGCTGAGTTACGTAATAAAAATCATATTGGCCTGGGTAGGGCTCGGAGGATAATAAAATGGGAATCGGAATGAAAAAAGGTGCGTTGATCGCACTTGTAGCCTTTGTCGGTATTAATTTACCACTGCAGGCAGATTGGAGACAGTTCCAATCATTAACAGGAAAATGCTCCGTATCATTTCCTTCACAGCCAGAGCACATTCGTCAAACGATGAACGTACCGGAAGAAAAAGTTGATCTCAACTACGACGTTTACGTTGCAGCCGAAGGCAACAAAGCTGTTTATATGGTTTTAATCGCAGAATATCCATCATTTGTGGATGAGTCTTATGCAGAATTGAGCCTTGAATCTTTCCTTAATGGAATTGTTTCACAGCATCCTTCAAATCAACTTGTTTCAGCTGATTTGATCAATGTACAAGGGAACAAAGGCGTGGATTTCTTTGTGAAAACAGAAGATGTCTACTTTAAAGGGCGCGCAGTGATGGCGAAAAACTCCCTCTATCTTCTTGCTATGGAGTGTGAGGAAGCGAACTATTCTGAAAGTAGCTTTAACCGTTTTATCAGTTCATTTAAGTTGCAGTAGTAGAGCGTGGATTTTCTACAACTTCTCCTTACACATAGTTTTGCTACCTGGGTTATGGTGGGCGTTATCTG
>JAJFMI010000061.1 GCA_021772235.1 Chlamydiota bacterium | reverse complement strand
TGCATCGGCTGGCCGAGTTCAAACATGATGTAGTTGGTGATGTCAACGACGGCATTTTTGGGTTTGACGCCAACGCTTTCCAGTTTTTCTACTAGCCACTCGGGGGATTCACAAACTTTGACGTTTTCCACAAGGCGTGCGACATAACGCGGGCAGGCGCTTTCGTCTTTGATTTCTACGGAGATATTGCGTGAGGAGGGGGCAGTGGAAACGGCAAAAGAGGGGAGTTTTAGAGGGGTTTGCGTCAAAGCAGAAAGTTCGCGTGCAACGCCAAGCAAGCTCATGCAGTGGCCAAGATTGGGCGTGAGTGAAACTTCTAAAAAGGTGTCGCCAAAAATTTCGTCCAGTGGTTTTCCTACAAGCGACTCGTCGGAAAATTCGGCGATGCCCGCCTCGTGCTCAAGAGAAAATCCGAGCTCATCATTGCTACAGAGCATGCCGCATGATTCTACTCCACGCAATTTTCCCTTCTTAATGGCAAATTCTTTTCCCTTGTCGTCGGTGAGTTTGGCGCCAATTTTAGCAAAAGCGGTGACGAGGCCGTCGCGGCAATTGGGGGCGCCGCAGACTACCTGAAAAGTTTCTGCGCCGTCGGAGACAGTCGCAACACGCAGTTTATCCGCATCGGGATGCTGCTCTGCTTTCAAGACTTTTCCAAAAACGACGTTGGAAAAGGGAAACTTTTTCTTTTCAATAGCATCGACTTCTAGGCCAGCAAGGGTTAGAAGGTCGGCAATTTCTTCGGCAGAGCGGTCGAGTTCGATCCACTCCTTTAACCATTTTAGGGAGATTCTCATTGGGCAAAAGTATAACGAGAAAAGATTTTGGTTGCAAGGGAGGGCGAGCATGGGTAAGATCTACACTTTAATCTGGAGCTTATATGTTAAAAAAACTTTTTATAGCTTGTTTGTGTGTTGCAGGATTGCGTGCAGATTACGATTTGAAGGTGGATGTAGAGTTTACTGTGAACACGGATAATCCTGAAGAGCTTACAACCCATTTTTTTACTTTAAATTATTCTGTTGCAATTCCAGAAATTTCTACAGACGGCAGTTGGCTTGTTAAGGCTGATCTTCTCTCATCCAATTGGGAGATCAAAGATGAAGATGATGAGATGACTTTAGATCTTGAAGAGTTTGAGCCGGTCAAGCAGATCGATTTTCTATTAGATAAGAATTGGAAATTGAAGCGACCAAATAGTTCGGAAAGTCCGGTGTTTGACTTGTTCCTTGTCCAGGCTCTAAACTTTTTTGTTACTAAAGAGTATGAGTATCGCAATGCCATCGATGATGACAGTGACGATTTCCCAACTCCGAGTTTCTCAAGCACTTACCATCAGGCAGGAAAAATCGATGGTAAGTTTTGCTTTGATGAAACGGTGGGACTTGGAAACAAGGCATTTCTTGCGACGCTAAAGAGGCTCAAAGGTGACTACAAAGTACTTTATGGAGATGGGGAGAAGCTCTCCTACGAATTTACGGGAAATGCAGAGGCGCGTTTGCTTTTTCGTAGCTACTTTCCGCATGAAACTTTTGTCATCTATGAAGAGACAAGTGAAATTCCTGCTCTTGCCAAGATCAAGGTTGTTTTGCGTGAAAAATAATTCAAAGCTTCCAATAAAATTTTAAATTTGGCATTCTCTGTCTTTATAAACAATTAATGATTGGGGGCCGTATGAAAAAATTTCTTGTAATGCTTTTGGCACTCCCTCTGCTTCTTTCGGGAAGCGAGGCGATCAAGCTGCACTTTCAAGAGGGTGCAAAACATATTTATGAGTTCACGGGCTATTTCCCCTTCTCTCTTGTGGAGCAGCAGCAGGCGAAAAGAGTGAAGGTCACGGGGCAATTGCAGCTCGAGGTTGATGAGTTGTTAGATGATGGAGGCGCTTTTATCTCTGCTGTCCTCTCCGATTTTAAAGTGGATACAGAAACAGATTTAGGCAATCAGCTTGTCAATATGGTGCTTGATACGATGATGAGTGGCGGCCGCGCTATCTGGAAACTCTCTTCAAAAGGAGAGTTGCTGGAATTTTCTTCAGACTCGTTTTTCTTTTCCGATTATGCGAATCAGCTCATGGCACTGGGGCTTTTCTCGCCGATTTTGCGCGGGGCGCTTGAAGAGGGGAAATCTTCTGTTACTCACTCAAAGGGGCTCAATCAATTTGAAATCGAATATGAAGCGGCAAAAATTGCTGGCAATCTTGCGGTGATTGGTTTCCAAATCAGTTCTGAAAGAGTTGAAAGAGGCAAACAGTCGCGTGTATCAGCAATTTTAAGGGGTACTTTTGATTTGAAAACCGGCTGGGCAAGAGAGGCTTGCTATGACATTCACTGCCAGCACTCTGGTATGAAAAATAGAGAGGAGAACCACTTTACATTTTGGGTGACGCGTGTTGACAATGCCCTTTAATTTAGGGTAGAATAGCCTATCCTGCGGAAGTGGCGGAATTGGTAGACGCGCTACCTTGAGGTGGTAGTGGGAATAACTTCCCCTGGGGGTTCGAGTCCCCCCTTTCGCACATCTTTTATACTTCGTCGATGCCGCCTTTATGCCAGGGACCGCATTTCAGAACTCTTTTTGTTGTTAGCAATGATCCTTTCCAAAATCCAAATGTTTTGTACGCATCAATAGAATATTGCGAGCAGGATGGATAAAAACGACAGCATCCTCCCAGCATTGGACTAATGCACTTCTGATAGATTCGAATTATGAAGATGATAAACTTTGCCAAAAACGCTCCTCGATCCTTTTTTCCATTTCTGCTGTGATTTTTATGCTAGCAAGCTCTGGATATTTTCGCACATCTGCCAATTTTTGCGCTTCAATAAAAAATTCTGTTGGCGAGTAGAGGCCTTCGTGTTTGAGGGTTTTTAGGAGAAAGCTTGATTGAAGCTGTGGTAGCGATTCACTTGTCTTAAGTTCGTCCAAATAGCTAATTAATAGTTTGTAGAGCAGAGGGGAGGGTTTGCTCGGAAGTTGTGAGCGCAAGAGTGTTTTGAGTAAAAATGCGGCGCAGTTGAGGCGCGCAAAATTTTCTCGTAGCGGGGTGTAGAGATCGACAGGGGAGAGGTCTTTTATTTGAAAAATGTCGGAAGTTTTGCGTGTAAGTAAAAAATTGCAACGACAAAGTGCTGAAAGATAACCGCGTTTTTTTAGCGAAATATAACTACTTGCAGAAAGCAGGCCGCCTTCGTTCGAAAAGAGCGTCAAAATATTTTTGCGCTCGCCATAGGGCACACATCGCAAGACAATTGCTTCAGTTCGTAATTCTTCCATAGGCCTTCTTTTCGCTGCGCCAAATCGCTTGGTACCTTTTCGAAACCAACTCCTCTACTAGACACTAGTCATTTTTGTTAAGAAACATTACACTGAGTGTTCATGCACCGATAGCTCAATCGGATAGAGTACCTGGCTTCGAACCAGGTGGTTAGAGGTTCGAGTCCTCTTCGGTGCAAATACATTTTAAGTATGAGGTTGTCCTATGTCAGAAGTCAATATTGGAGATGAGAAATATCATCTAAGCATCTTTGGTCATCAAATTGAGGTGACTGAACCAATGCGTGAATACGTAAAGAAAAAACTCCACCACATCGAACATTTAACGGATCAAATTATTGATGTTGCTGTACGCCTGGAAGTGCAAAAAATCGACCATCGCGCTGAAGTTGTGATGAAATTCTCTCACTTTAAGATTGTGGTGCATGCGACCACTACCGATCTCTATGCGACATTGGATAAGGTTTTTGAGAAGCTGCAGACCAAATTAACGCGTTGGAAAGGCAGGATGAAAGAGCATCATGCGAAAAAACCTATTGTGAACCAGATTGCAGTTGAGGTTCTTGAACAGCAAGAACTTGATGAAATCAACGATCAGATCGTCGAAGAAAACCTCAAGCAGATGGAAGAGATCATGGGCATGCCGCGTGTGGCAGAGGAAAAAACGATCCCTCTCAAAACGCTCAACATCCATGAAGCGATCATGAAAATGGAGCTTTCAAATGATAATTTTATGATTTATCGCTGCGAAGAGAGCAAGCTGTTGCGCGTAATCTATCGTCGTCGTGACGGCAGCTACGGCATTATCTCTGCGGAGGAGCGCGCTGTTTCCTGAAGAACGCGTGCGCCAGGCGCTCATAACCATGATGATTGAGCAGTTGGGGTACCCACCCGAGCTGCTCGTTATTGAAAAAGAGCTAAGCCAGCTGCCGCATCTCACATTTTGTGAAGGTGTTCCGCAGCGTCGCGTCGACCTGCTCGCCTACCACAAGGTAGAAAACAATTTAGAGCCTCTGCTGCTCGTTGAGTGCAAAGCAATTAAAGCAGACCGCAAAGCCTTAGAGCAGGTGATGGGCTACAACCATTTTGTGGGAGCGCCTTTTGTGGCAGTTGTCTCGCGTGAAACACGATTAACTGGTTGGCAAGGGGCAACAGGCCTCGAATTTTCCCAAGGACTTTACCGTTATGACGACCTCCTCACTACACATCGACAGTAGCTACCTAGGCAATCCTGTTGCCCTCTTCAAACAACTCGCCTGGAAACATCTTTTTCAAAAAGTGGCGATTTCTACAACGCCTGAAACGGAACATCTGCTCCCATTATTGCAGAAAACCATCGATGAAATTCATGCAGTAGCGAGCGACTACCGGGACTTGCGCGCGCAAACGACAAAAAACCTTATCGCGCTTACCAAAACTCCACAAGAGATCACTTTCGGAAATGCTCTGAAATTTCCTCATCACGCTGCAATTATCTGCGGAGGAGGTTTGTGCGAGCAAGAAATTTCGACTTTGCGGAAACTCCAAAATCGCGCGCTCATCATCGCTTGCGGATCAGCCTTTCCGAAGCTCGTTCATGCAAACATCACGCCTACATTTTTTGCCTGCATCGATTCCAAACCCGATTTTGATCCCATTATTGAGAAAAACAGAACTCC
>JAJFMI010000007.1 GCA_021772235.1 Chlamydiota bacterium | reverse complement strand
GAACTTTACCCAGAAATACTTCTCGGAAGAGAAATCGAAATTAGAAGAAATAAACACTCCTTTGTTCAACTCCAAGCGATCTACCTTCCTAAACAAGAAAAACCCCAATTTGCTATAGTCTATGGCTGGGGATTCTGATGTGGCAGCAAAAACTTAGAGAAAATTTCCGAGATCTCACTCAATTACTCGATTATCTTGAAATCGAAAATCGCACCCCCTTCACAAACACCTCATTTCCACTCAACTTACCCAGACGCCTTGCCGAGAAAATCGAAAAAAACAATCTACACGACCCCCTCCTGCGACAATTTCTTCCACTCACCGAAGAACACAAAACCCTCCCCGGTTTTACCCTAGACCCCGTCTCCGACTGCACATTCCAAAAAACCCCCACCCTTTTGCAAAAGTACAAAAGTCGCGCGCTACTCATTACAACAGGCGCCTGCCCAATGCACTGCCGCTACTGCTTTCGCCAAAATTACGACTATCAAAAAGCCGAATGGGAAGAAGAACTCGCCCATATCCAAAACGATCCCACCCTCATCGAAATCATCCTCAGCGGAGGCGACCCCCTTTCCCTAAGCGATCGCCGCTTAAAAGAGCTCTTTGAAAAACTCGAAAATATCCCCCACCTACAAATCGTACGCTTTCACACACGTTTTCCCATTGGCATACCCGAACGCATCACACCTGAATTCATCGATCTCATCCAAAACACGCGCCTCCAGACCATCTTTATCGTACACACCAATCATCCAAAAGAACTCGATCCTGACGTCCTTGCCAGCCTAAAAATACTTCCCTGCCCCGTGCTCACCCAAAGCGTCCTCCTCAAAGGCGTAAACGATAACCTTTCAATCCTCAAAGAGCTTTTCTTAAAACTCATCTCAAACGGCATCATCCCCTACTACCTTCATCAACTCGATCGCGTTCAAGGTGCCGGCCATTTTGAAGTGCCAAAAGAGCACGGCTTAAAACTCATCCAAGCCCTCCGGGAAAACCTGCCCGGCTACGCCGTTCCACGCTATGTCCAAGAGCTCCCAGGCGAAAAATCTAAAACTGCTGTAAATCAACGACTTAAATAAAAAGTCGACCTCCACACCGCAAGTGATTAATAATAAATACACTATATAAATAATAACAATAATTATATAAATTATTATTATTATGTTAATATTATATTATAAATATTAACATAATATGCTAAAAACGCTAAAACCATCATTTCTCCAATTTGGAGCTCGCGCACAAACTTTTTTCAAAAGTCACAAAGCCCCTTCTGAAAAAACCCTTTCATTTATGGAAGATTCTCTGGGATCGACAGAAAAAGTTGCAGGAGACATTTCTCAAATAGCAGAAGCAATCTCGTCAAAGTTTCCCGAATTTTCTATAGAAAAAACCTTAGGAACAGGGAGTTTTTCCACAGCATATCAAATCTCCTCTCTCTCTGGAAAACATGTTCTAAAACTCACAAGAATTAACGGAGCTTTTCATATTGATGATCATGAGCCCTCATTTGCCCTTAATTCAAGACGTATTGGCGGCGAATGGTTTGCCCTTTTGAAATATGGCCCCCTCGTTGCAAGCGCCAACTACGCTCTTTGCTATGACCACACAAATCAGATTTTTCGCCTGGTAAGCAATGAAGAGTTTTCCGCCCTATTTGCCAATCCGACACAACTACAAAACATTCACTTCACTTTAATTGGGACAATAAGCAATTACACAGAAGGTGTGCAAGATTTAGCCTATTACATCGATGAAGGGGACTTTCTGTCTGTTGAAGAAGTTCGTAATTACGCCCGGCAGATCCTTGAAGCTCTAGCGAGCATCCACGCAAAACGCATTATACATCGCGATATCAAACCGGAAAACATTTTGTTAAAAGAGCGAAAATTGCAAATCATTGATTTTGGCCTTTCACGTCTCGAAGAATCCAAACACAAAAGAAGATACTCACGCTGTGGCACAAAGGCATTCATCGCTCCAGAGGTAAACAACCGATCAGAATATAACGCAAAAGCAGATATCTACTCTGCCGCAATGACCATACAACAATTAACCCAGGGTGCAAACTTGGGAAAAGCATTTAATCAATTTATTGCCGATTTATGCGTACCTCAAGATCAACGCCCTACCGCTCAAGAAGCTCTAGTCCACCCTTTTTTACAGCCTGCATAGAGGATTCAAATTGAAAAAACAAACACCTTTTTCAATATTTATAAAGCTGCTGTGAATCAGTGATTTGCAGATAACAGGGGGGCAATTTTCTGCATTTTCTGCAGAAAACATGGGGTAGTTTTGTGCAAAAAGTGCAATAATTAAGGGCATGGAAAGAGAAATCATAAAAGATCTCAACGCCTACGAAGAAGGCGTTCTCTCCATTCCTTTTATCCCATCGGAGAGCTAAATCGATTGACTTGTATCTAACTTAAAGCTTTCAAACCACGCATCGCCCCCCCCATGTTAGAGGGAAAAATTGAGCGATACGCCTGGATATTTTCACAAAATTAATTATCTCCTTGTGCAATTTTAACATACTCTATAGACTTTTGATACACAGGAGTTTAAAAAATGAAAAAGATTGTTGTTTTATTTTTGGTTGGAGTTTTAAGTGCAACAGGTAACATATTCTGCGATGAAGAAAAAACATCTAATTTTGCTAAAGATAGCTTCCTGTATGGAAGCCTTGGAGTTTTAGCACCGTCATATCTTCAGCCCGTGCTCGGGTTAGGATTTCGCGGCCAATCAGGACACAACGGCTTCAATACAATTTTTGAAGGGACATTCTTTTCTAAAGACAGTTATAAACTATCTCTTAGCCTCGACTACCTTTACTTCAATAAACCTTGTTTACAACATCAGTTTTACTTTGGACTAGGACTCCAGGCAAGCATATGCTATTGGACCAATTACTACAAAACACACAACTATTCTTCATATGACCTCAACGACTATCGCTGGATAAAAATAAGCTCTTACGCTAACAACATTCTTCCAGAGCTCATTTTTGGAAAGCAATATGTATCAAACACAGGAGGGCGAAGATTTTTTGAAGTAAAAATTCTTCCTTTTGCAGATCTGCTCTCAGTTTATTCAGGACGGTACTATTTTATATCCCGTTTGTCACCATCAGTAGTTCTCCGATATGGGGTAGCCTTTTAGCGCAAAAAACCAAATTGGATTACATTCGATCTAGCGTCTTTAAACCAAGAATAGAAAGGCCTTTTTCGAGAATGCGCGCCGTTGCCTCACAAAGAAGCAGACGCGAACTTTCTTGCGCCTCCCCTTCCACACGACAAAGGCGCCCTTGCCGAACAATTTGTCGGCCAAGAACTCCTCGCATTAAACGGTCCTCATGAACCACCTTCTCTCTATTTCTGGTCACGGGAAAAAACTGGCAGCAGCGCCGAAGTCGACTACCTCTGGACAATCGGGCAAAAAATCTTACCCATGGAAGTCAAAGCAGGAGCAACAGGCAATTTACGTTCCCTCAAAATCTTCATGGAAGAAAAAAACACACCTCTTGGCATCCGTATTTCCACAACCCCTCTTTCCCAAGAAGAGAAAATTGTTTCTATTCCCTTCTACCTGATTAGCGAGATCAATCGAATTATTCGAAAGCAACTTTGACATACAACATTTGACAATATCTTAATATTTCTCGATAATAAGCCCAGAATTCTGAAAACTGGGAGAAAATTTGTGAAAAAAATAATAGCACTAACGCTACTCGCTGTAGCAAGCTTCAGTACACTAAAAGCAGATGACGAAAACATAAGCAATTTCACAAGTGATAAATATGCTTACTTAAGCCTCGGTGGAACGGCAAACTTTGTTTCAATTCCCGGACTCTCTCAACTTACAATCGCCCCATGCATAGGAGGCGGTTTTCGAGCACAATCAGGACACAACGGTCTCGATCTATCTGTTCAAGCAAGATATGTTTTCGATCACTTTAGAATAAAGGGAAACTCATCCTATCTCTATTATTTCAACCCAAATCTACAAGACCAACTCTATTGCGGAATAGGTGCCGGCATAGATACAGACGTTGAAATGAAAGGAGCCCTTCTATTGACTCCAGAACTTAGCATTGGAAAACAGTTTGTGACTGATGCGGGAAGAAGAAGATTTTGGAATGTGCAGTTCAGCCCTTGTGCAGTTAGCCGTTATGGAAGAGTGATTACTTTTTCTGAAGTGATTGTGAAATACGGCTTCGGTTTTTAAAAAGCCAACAATTTCCTTGCGTAAATTTAACACTCAACATAAAATCCTAAGAAAAAGGAATTTATGAAATGAAAAAACTTGCCACTTTTTTATTATTTTTAGTCATTTGCTCTTCAGTAAATTTATACTCTGATGAAACAAGCGCTTCTGAATTTGCGAAAGACAGCTTCCTATATGGAAGTCTCGGTGTTTTGGCACCTTCATATCTGCAACCTGTTTTCGGACTAGGTTTACGTGGCCAATCAGGACATAGCGGTTTTGATACAGCAGTTGAAGGAATCTACATTTCTAAGGACGCTTATCAATTATCCCTTAGCCTTGACTATCTTTACTACAATAAACCTTGCCTAAAGCACCAATTTTATTTTGGAATAGGCCTCCAAGCATCGTTAACTTACAACAAATTCTATTATAAACATGAATATCCCGATTCTGAAGTCTCATTTTCCTCAGAGTGTGAATTTGTTACACCTAGCCTTCATCCTGAAATCATTTTCGGAAAGCAATACATCTCAGATACTGGCGGGAGAAGGTTTTTTGAAGTAAAAATCCACCCAGTTACGATAACAGAAAAAAATGCGCTCTTATTTAATTTAAGAGACCCTCAGTTAGAGTATTCTTTCCAGCCATCTTTAGAACTCCGCTACGGAGTAGGATTTTGATGCTTTCGGCATAAATTTGCATGCGATTTAGCGTCTTAAGACCGAGAATAGAGAGACCTTTTTCAAGAATGAGAGCAGTCGCCACGCAAAGAAGCAGACGCGAGTTTTCTTGAGCTTCCCCTTCCACACGACAGTCGCGGAAAAACGCGTGAAAGCTTAAGCCCACACGGTTTTTATTCCTAATTCTCCCAAAACAAACTTAAGTTACTAAAAACCAGTATTTTAATATATTAGTTGATGATAATTATATATTTATTTATAATAGTTATTAACATGTTTATACAAGATTATTATATTCAACCTAACCACCCCCTTCAACTTTCCTCCCATAGAGAGGATGGAATAGAAGAACTTGTCGAGGATTTTGTTCATCTGAACATTTTCTCGTCCGTTAAATCAAGCCCTCAGTATTTTACAAAACACGCTACCACCTACAGAAAGGAAATTGAAGATGGAATAAATACCTTTTTAGGCTCTCTAAAACAACCAACCACTGAAGACATAGACACCCTCATTAATCGTATTTCTGAAGGCAAAACCTCTATTAGATTTGATAGCACCGCTGAAGAACCATTGAAATTTCTTAGCGAATTAGCTCAAACAAAAACCGGATACTATGTAATTTCCAGAGCAATCAAAGCCAACTCAAAAATTTATATTAAAATAAGTGCAGAAAAAGCTCGTTGTAAAACGACAGATTTATCGATTAAAGATTTTTTTGATTTTCTTGTTAAGGTTTATTTGTTTTTTCTGTTGTACCCGATAACATTAATAATTAACCGTGATTGTTCGATAATTAAATATTTCGATATAAATAGATCTGAAATATACATTAAAAATGAATACAACATGGAAATCACCAGTCTCAATAGCCAAGGAACCATCGCACCTTCCCCTATTGATCCAAAAATGGTTTTGCTTCATGAGTTGACTCACACTTTTGATAGAAATAAATTACCCCCCGCTTTTCAACATCTCACCTATCTTGACCAGATGAATAATCTCGAGGAAATGAAAGCCATCATGTACGAAAATGCACTTTACAGTGAAAATGGGATGGAAGTTCGCCGAATATCTCATAAACCATACGACAAGTGGGCATCTTTCCTACATTCTGTCTAAAGTTTTTAATCCGAGAATAAAAAAACCTTTTTCCAGAATACGGGCGGTTGCTTCGCAAAGCAACAGACGCGAGTTTTCTTGGGCTTCCCCTTCCACGCGACAGTCGCGGAAAAAAGCGTGAAAGCTTTCCGCTAAGTTGTAGAGATAATCCGTCAGACGATTAGGGAGAAGATCGCGCTCCATGAGTTTTAGCGTTTCACCAAATTGAGAAAGCTTTAACCCAAGAGTAATTTCACTGGGATGCTCGAGAGTGATTTTGGCAACCTCTACCACTTCATCCAAATCTTTGCCCACTTTGCGCTTGATCCCTTGAATACGCACAAAGGAATAAAGAAGGTACGCAGCTGTGTTCCCTTCAAATTTTAACATACGATCGTAGCTAAAGACGTAATCTTTGATACGATGGCAGGAAAGATCGGCATATTTAATCGAATCAATTCCTAAAATAGTCGCTAGCTCATCTAGCTCAGGATCGTTGTGCAGGCGCTCTGAGAGGAGTTTTTTCGCATGATCAATTCCCTCTTGCAAAAGAGAAACGAGCGGCTCTGTCGAGCCCTCGCGCGTTTTGAACTTTTTACCAGAAGTGTTTAAGACTACACCAAATGGCACGTGATCAAATTGCGTTTTCTTCGGATCGAGGTAACCCGCTTTATTGCATGCCGCGGCGATCATTTGAAAGTGCAAACTCTGCCCAGCGTCGGTCACAACAACAATGCGTTCCGCTTTTTCTTTTTCAATGCGATGGCGCATCCCTGCCATATCCGTTGTGGAATAATTGAAACCACCATCGGATTTTTGCACAATCATCGGCAGTGGATCGCCTTGCTTATTAACAAAGCCATCGAGAAAAACGCACTTGGCCCCATCAGAAAGCGTGATGAGTTTTTTCTTCTCCAAATCTTCGACAATTTCTGGGAGAAAAGGATTGTAAAACGATTCACCGCGCTCTTCGAGTTTTACATCGAGCAGACCGTAAATTTCCTTAAAGGCGACGCGAGAGATTTCACAGATTTGTTTCCAAGCAGATAAAGATTCTTCATCACCACTCTGCAAACGCACCACCTCTTCTTGAGCGCGCTTCTTAAATGCAGGATCTTCATCAAAAACCTTTTTCGAATCGCGGTACCACTCCATCAGCTCTTTTAGGGTCGCTTTTTTTCTACCAGAAATTAATTATGGCTTCCACTATTTTAATTAAGAAATTAGCATGCCAAAATTAGTACCCCAATCGCCAATGTGATTGAGACGCAAAACATCATGCCCGAGAAATTCCATCAAACGCGCGAGCGCATCGCCAATGATCGTCGATCGTAAATGGCCCACATGCAACTCTTTTGCAATATTGGGAGAGGAAAACTCGACAATCATGCGCTTTGGCTTTGCCAGCTTGGGCACTCCAAGACGTGGATCGGCAAGAAGTTGATTCGCTCTTTCGCTTAAGACTTTTGGATTGAGAAAAATATTAATGAAACCAGGACCGGCAATTTCCATTTTAACGGCAAATTCGTCGTCGTTCGGAAAATGTTCAATGATTTTGGCCGCAACCTCTCGAGGATTTTGGCGCTTCAGTTTTGCTAAACGCAAAGCGTCATTGCACTGGTAGTGACCAAAATGCCCCTGCGTACTGGGCGTAACCTGCGCAGGCTCTATTTTGTCGGGAAATACTTTTTGGATCGCGCAGCTAGCGCGCTCTTGAACAATCTCAAGAAGTAACTTTATTGCTGGAGTGGTGGAAGCAAGGTTCATACGGGCGTTTTCCTATTTCATGTTGAAGGCGATATTTTGCTAGTGTAATCGCAGCTTTGACTGTTGAGCAATCCGTTTTTTCTGCCTCTTGAAAAATTGAAAGCAAACTCTCATAAATTTTATCCGTGCTATTGCGCGTTGCAATAGGACAATAGCCCTCTTTTGCAATCTCACAAACCACGTTGATCAAGCCGCCGCCATTAATGACAAAATCGGGCGCATATAAAATATTGCGCTCGCGCAAAAGATCGCCATCGCTCTCTTCAAGCAACACGTTATTGGCACAGCCAGCAATAATTTGACACTTTAGATGAGGAATATTCTCTTTGTGAATGGCGCCACCAAGAGCGCACGGAACAAAAACATCGCACTCTTGAGTGACAATCTCATCCGTAGAAACCACCTTTGCACCAAATTTCTTGGCCAAACGCGCACAATTCTCAATATTTACATCAGCAAACGTCAACTTCGCTCCGCGCCAAAAAAGATGTTCGGCAACAATCTCACCTACAGAACCTACACCTTGAAAAGCAAAATGCTTACCTGCAATCTCCGTTGAACCAAAACGAAACTTCAAAGCCGCTTCAATACCGCGGAAAGTGCCCCATGCCGTGTACGGCGAAGGATGCCCCGAACTCTTCTCATGCATCAAGCCAACAAGATAAGGTGTCTCTTCATTCATAATGGCCAAATCTTCAGGGCTGCAACCAGAATCTTCCGCACCAATATAAATCCCACCAAGCTTATTGATCGCTTTACCAAAAGCTCTTAATAGCTCCGGCGTCTTCTGGGTCTTAGGATCAGCAATGATCACACTCTTGCCTCCCCCACAGCCAAAATCAACCATAGCAGACTTATAAGTCATTCCTTTAGAAAGACGCATCGCGTCAAAAAGGGCTGCATCAAAATTTTTATATGGGTAAAAACGAATCCCACCGAGGCTTGGCCCCATGGTCAAATCGTGAATTGAAATAATTGCTACTAATCCACACGAGGGTTCCGTAACCTTAACAACCTTGTGATACCCCTCAATATCAAGTTCTTCTAAAATTGGTTCCATAGTCCCGCTAGTATAACATCTTTTTCAGGAAAAATCAATGATTTAACCCTTCACTCTTTCGGGGCCTCTATATAACGTCCCGCTTGACTGACCTCTTCATTATCAGGTCTTTCTTTTAATCTTGATAATTTTGTTTTTAAATGTTGGCAAAACATCATAGCCCCTTCCGCAGCCCATCGCATTAATCCCTTTTCGGGGAAATCAGCACTGCTTTCAATAATTTTGAGCTCCCCTGTTAATAAAAAAACCTCATATTCAGCAGCCCCTAACTTCTCTTCGCATAATTCGGCCTGCTCCGCATATTTTAGAATAGCCTCCTCTTCAATAACATCGTCAGGTAGGCGTTTTTTCCAAGCCTTCCGCAAAGCTTCAACATTTCGCCTTGAAACCGCAAGATCACTCTCTAAACTAGCTACTCTTTCTTCGAGCTCAAACTTTGGCTTTGATTCGCCGCGCAAAAAACCCATCAATATGCCTAATTTGCCTTGAAGAACAGAACTGCCCTCCTTCAAATTTTCAATTTCTTTGGATTGGAAATGAATTTTATCGATACTCCAATTGAGATATCCCATAACCCCCAAATAAATCAAAACATAAGAAAACTGGGTGAGGCCATTGGCACACCGACTCAAGCTCCATCCGCAAGGAGAAAAGATTCTGTACAAAGATCTTGTCATCAGCATTGAGACAGCAAGTACTTCCGCAATAAGGTGAACTGGTAACTTCTTAGAACCATTTAATTCCTTATACTTGCACGACTTGATGAAAGAGCGAAAAACTAAATATGAAATGTTTGTTAAGGCAAGAGTTCGGGCTGTTTTGTGACTCACAAGCTGTGGGCAAAAAGGAAGGAGAGTTCCAAGTGTGATAATCCCATTTGTTATAGTAACAAATTTCGTTACTTTCGCCTCCAAATCCGACAAACTTTTTGTAACAAAAGAGTCAGGGAGAACGTCTCTCGTTTTACAGACCAACTCTATCATTACTTCACCTATTGTTTTCCATCTACCTTCTACAAAGTCGTAATATTTTTCAAATCAATTATCCTCTACTATCCCCCCTTGATTCTTTTACCTCTTAATGGTATCCTAAAAGTTCGTATTTTTAGGATGATTATGGCTACAAAGATTGTGACGGATTCGCTCGTAGAGCTATTAGAAAAATTTTTAAATAAGAACAAGAAGGCTGATCTTCTGACGACTTATTTTTTCTTTTTAGAGAAAAAATTTAAACTACACCCGGTTGTCTTCGGGCGTGAAAAAAAGATTTATCAGAGCGCTGATGAGCTTTTGGCAAAACTGGAAAAGGAAGGCAAGGTCTGGCGCGAGACGCAGATCAAAATCCAATACGGCCAGCAGAGTGTAAACGCGGAGACAAAGCGCATTTATATTTGCCCCTTCACCGGCAAGGTTTTTGGCGACAATACGCACCCCAATCCGCAAGATGCGATTTATGACTGGGTCTCTACTTGTCCAGAAAACACAGAAATGGACAAAGGAATGAAAGTAAAACGCTTTCACATTTCAGAAGATCCAGATGTAATTAAGAACTATATTCAGAAAGAAAAAGCTGCGATTACGAAGACGGTTTATTCATCTGCGATTACAGGCAAACTATTTAACACGAAAAAAGCTGTCATTGATGACTTTAAAAAGTCGCAAATTAAAGCAATTGATTTGATCGATGTACCCTCACAAAACCGCTTCGAGATTGAAGAGGATTTTATGGCCTTTTTACAGAAGCAACTGGATGAATCACAGATCTCCGCTTTTGTTGAAGACCTCGGCAAGCATAAGGTATTTGAAGAGTATGTTAGTAGCTGGTTGGAAGAATAGAAGAATTTCTTCAAACGAGGAAATGATGGCTCTTGGTAGGGAGTTGGCCACAACTCTTTTGCCCGGAGCCATTCTGCTTTTTTATGGCGATTTGGGCGCCGGAAAGACAACAATGATTAAGGGTATCGCAAAAACTCTTTGCGGGGTGGAAGCAAATGAAGTGCACTCACCAACTTTTACCTATCTAAATATTTATGAGGGCAGAATCCCTCTTTACCACTTCGATCTCTACAGGCTGGAGAATGAGAAGCAATTTTACGCTTTAGGTTTTGAGGAGTATTTGGGTGGCAGCGGAATTGCCGCCATTGAATGGGCCGAAAGGTTGGGATCGCAACTTCCTGAAGGGGCGATCCAAGTAGAAATAAAATATATTAATGAAAACATTCGAGAAGTGTCGCTACATCAAATCAGCCCTCTATGAGGAGGACTATCCGCAAAGTGATCTACCAGAGATCGCCTTTATCGGCCGCTCCAACGTGGGCAAATCTTCTCTTCTCAACCACCTAACCCTCAACTCCAAATTAGCAAGAATTTCTTCACGCCCCGGCAAAACGCAGACGCTCAACTTTTTTGAAGTGCCAGGCGAATTTGTTTTTGTCGATCTTCCAGGCTTTGGCTACGCAAAAGTTTCGAAAAAAGACCAAGCAGTCTGGAGCGAGGCAATTGAACATTACTTAAATGCACGTGAGAATCTCCAGTTGTTGATTCAGCTGATTGATTTACGCCATCCCCCACAAAAAAACGATCTAGAATTTGCCAAATGGGCAGTGCACAATGGAAAAAAACTTCTCATTGTTTTCACCAAGGCAGACAAATTAAAAAAGAATGAACTGGAAAAAGCGCGCAAACGCAATTTAGAAATTCTTTACGAAACGACTGGTGTAAAAGAACTTCCACACACGTTATACTCAATCAAAAGCGGCCTCTATCGCGATCTACTCAGGAGAGAAATCACCCATGTCCTCACTAAATAAACAGCGCTTTATCTGCTACGACATCGAATCTACCGGTCTTGACACGAAAAATGATCACATTATCGAAATCGCTGTGGCTCTTTTTACTTTTGACGAGGTGCTTGAAACATTTGAAACACTCATCGATCCCGGTGTTCCTATTCCTGAAGAGACGATCAAAATTCACAATATTACAGATGAAATGGTCCAGGGAAAACCAAAAATCGGAGAGGTTCTGCGCGATGTAATCAAATTAATCGGCAGCAATATTATCGTTGGCCACGGCATTAAGTTTGACATTGACATCTTGCAAAACGCAGCAAAACGGCACACAGTTCCCTGCACAATTGAAAACAATAAGCGCATCGATACATTGCGGCTTGCAAGATTATATGGCGAAAGCCCGACAAACTCTCTTCAAGCTCTTCGCCGCCATTTTAATATTCCTGAAGAAGGCGCCCATCGCGCTATGAGTGATGTCGTTGTAAACATCGAAGTTTTTAAATTCTTATCACAAAATTTTCGCTCTGCAAAAGATCTCTTAGAACGACTTAAAAAGCCGATTTTAATGAAAAAAATGCCACTTGGCAAACACAAAGCACGCCCCTTTTCTGAAATCCCAATGGATTACCTGCGCTGGGCTGCTCACCAAGACTTTGATGCAGATCTACTCTTTTCGATTAAAAGCGAACTGAGTAAAAGGAAGAGAAAGAACTTTGCCGGTGCGGCATCCCCTTTCTCAGACTTATGAGCCTATTCCATTATTCATGTTCCCACTTTTTCCACGCTTTTAGCCCCTTTATTCCTCAATTTTTTGAGTCAACTTTTCAAAGTTCACTAAAAAAATTGAGAAAAAACGTACAGAAAATCATGAAAAAAATGATAAACAGCAATAGTGGAATAGCCTCATGAAAAAATTATCCATTCGTGATCTTGATCTAAAAAACAAGCGTGTTTTGCTACGCGTCGACTTTAACGTTCCGTTTAATGATGACGGTACAATTCGTGATGATGCGCGCATTCGCGCGGCACTCCCCACAATTCAATACATTCTTGATCAGGGCGCAAAATTAACGCTAATGAGTCACTTGGGAAAAAGCGAGGGTTCGATGGAGCCCTGCAAAAAGCGCCTTTACGAACTTTTAGCAAGAGACGATGTGACCGTTTTAGAAAATTTACGGCACAATAAAGCGGAAAAAGATCCCGATAGCAATCCGGAATTTGCAAAAGAGCTCGCCACACATGGGGATGTCTTTGTGAACGATGCTTTTGGCGCAGCGCATCGCAACCACTCTTCCATTGTCACGATTTGTCAGTATTTCCCGGGAAAATGTGCCGCTGGTTTTTTAATGGAAAAGGAAGTCGATGCACTTAGCCCGCTTGTGGAAAATCCTACGCGCCCCTTTTCTGCCATCATCGGCGGCGCAAAAATCGATTCTAAGTTTAACGTTTTGCAAGCTTTGCAACAAAAAGTCGACCATCTTTTTATCGGAGGCGGAATGGTGTTTACCATCATGAAAGCGATGGGAAACTCCATTGGCAATTCCATTTATGATCCGGCGCATCTTGAGGTGGTGAGCGAATTTATTGATGAGGCAAAAAATTTGGTGCTGCCAGAAGATATTGTCATCGCTGAGCAATTTTCAGATGGCGCCGAAACGCATATTGTTGGGTATGAAGAGGGCGTTCCAGATGGCTGGCAAGGAATGGATATTGGCCCAAAGACTTTGGAAAAATGGCGACCGCTTTTGCATGAGAGTAAAACAATTTTTTGGAATGGCCCGATGGGTGTTTTTGAGTTTCCGAATTTTGCCAAGGGAACAGAAGGGCTGGCAAAAATGCTTGCCGAGATGAATTCCCTACGCATTGTAGGTGGAGGCGATTCCGGAGCAGCGATTAGCCTACTGAATTTAAATAATAAGTTTACACATGTTTCTACTGGCGGCGGCGCTTCTCTTGAGTTTCTTGAAAAAGGATCACTACCTGGAATCAACGCTTTAACAAACAAATTTTAATCATCCTCAAACTTGGTTTTTAAGAGAAAACCAAGTATAATGTGGGGTGAATATGATGATAGGAGCATATGGCCACCGACGCCCAACCGAGGCTTGGTAAAATCCGTTCTTTCCTTTGGCCCATTTATCGGAGCGAGCTTCGCACGTTCCTGCCAATGTTCATAATCTATTTTTTAATCTGCATGAACTACACTCTTTTGCGCGCTGCAAAAGATGCTCTTGTCATCACTGCTAAAGGTTCTGGCGCTGAAGCACTTCCCTTTATCAAGGTCTGGGCGATTTTGCCCATGGCTCTCCTCTTTACCGCCCTCTACGGAAAATTTGCCAACCGCTACGGTCGGGATCGCGTCTTCTATATAATGGTCTCGATCTTTCTCGGCTTTTTTGCTCTTTTTGCTTTTGCCATCTACCCCAATATTGGCCTGCTACACCCTCACGGTTTATGCGATTCCCTAGCCACACGCCTGCCCGATGGATTTTCCGGGCTCATCTCCATCTTTCGCAACTGGACGTTCACACTTTTCTATTGCATGAGCGAGCTTTGGGGCACCATTGTAATGACAATTCTTTTTTGGGGATTTGCCAATCAGATGATCAACATGGGCGGCGCCAAGCGCTTTTACGCGCCTCTACTCATGGGCGCAAATATCGCCTCTTTTATTGCCGGGGCGATTTCCTTACAGCTCTCAGCTGGTGCAATTTTCTCGCTCTTCCCTGAATCGCAAGATCCTTGGGGAATGACAATTGGCCTCATTACGATTGTGATCCTTCTCTCTGGAGCGGGAATAATGTTTGCCTACCGCTGGCTTTCCAAATATGGTCTTGACACAAGCGCTATTTGCAGCACGGGACGAAAGCAAGATAAGCCAAAATTTAAAATGAGTCTGGGCAAGAACTTTGCCTATCTCGCTAAATCTAAGTACTTAATTTGCATTGCGATCATCGTTTTCACATACAACGTCTCGATCAATATGATCGAAGTAGTCTGGAAAGATCAAGTACATCAACTCATCTCTGATCCCAATGAATTTAGCGCCTATATGGGAAAAGTCTTTATGGCTATGGGAGCCTTTTCTACGTTCATTTCGATCTTTATTTGCGGCAGCAGTATCCGCCGTTTCGGATGGACCTTTAGCGCCCTGATTTCTCCAATCGCTATTCTTGTTACCGGTACAGCCTTCTTCTCCTTCCTCCTTTTCCGCGAATCAGGATTTGGCGCGATGGCAATTATGCTAGGATCCACCCCTCTTGCCTTAGCTGTTTTCTTTGGATCGATGCAAAACTGCATTGCGCGAGCGTGCAAATACACGCTCTTTGATGCAACAAAAGAGATGGCCTTTATTCCCCTTAACTCAGAGAGCAAACTCAAAGGAAAAGCCGCAATCGATGGCGTTGGCTCCCGCTTAGGAAAATCAGGAAGTTCCCTCATTCACCAAGCTTTCCTTATCCCACTTGAAAGCGTTACCGCAAGCGCTCCATATATCGCCGGATTTTTTATCCTAACGATCGGAGCATGGATTGCGGCCACTAAATCCCTTGGAAAACAATTCCAAACAAAAACCCAATCAGAACCAGCGATTGCTTCAACTGAAGAAAACGCACAACCTGAGTTAGGTTGAAAATGGAAGGGTTGATCACATTTATTACAGAGCATGCGCGACACGCGCCATGGGTAGTTTTTTCTGCTTCTCTTCTCGCTGGAATGAATGTGCCAATCAGCATTGATATTTTGCTCGCATTGAGCGCTGTGCTCGCCGCTACCACTATCCCTGAATACACCTACCTTCTCTTTGGCTCCGTTTTGATCGGCTGCATTTTAGCCGCCTGGATCTCCTATTGGATCGGCCGCCTCGCTGGATCGTCCTTAAAAAAAATGCGCCTCTTTCGCAAACCTCTATCCGATGAAAATATTGCAAAAGTACGCTCGTTCTACGAAAAATATGGATTTTGGACACAAGTTGTTGGGCGTTTTATCCCCTTTGGCGTACGCAACTGTCTTTTTATGAGTTCAGGTATGTCACGACTCCCCTTTAAACGATTTGCTCTGCGTGACGCCGTCGCTTGCACTATCTGGGCTGCCGTCTTTTTTCCCATTTATTTCACCATTGGAAGTAACATCGAAGTGCTTACAGGAGTAATAAAAAAGTTTAACATAATAATTTTTACACTATTTGGGCTGACGGGAATTAGTTTTTTTTGGTATAAGCGGAGGAAAAAACACTCCCCGTGAAAAACCGTCTAAATTACTCCAATATGATCACATTTTTACGTGGTCCACTCGCCCTCCTTTTCCTGATGGAAAGCCAAACCGCACGCCTGATTGCCATTTTCTTAGCGATGGTTACAGACGTTGCCGACGGCTATATTGCAAGACGCTACCAATTTTCATCACGCTTTGGAGCAGTCTTCGATCCTCTTATGGATAAACTTTTTGTTCTTATGGCTCTTAGCATCTTCTTTTTTGAAGGCCGCATCGATCTTTGGCAAGCGATGGCCATGATCTCGCGAGATTTTTACCTCTGCATATTTGGCATCTATCTACAAGTGACAGATCAGTGGAAAGAGTACAGATGCCGCGCAATTCGTTGGGGAAAAGTCATCACAACACTGCAATTTTGCGCACTCATCGCACTCACGCTAAACGCAACGCTCCCAACAGTTCTCTACACACTCTTCATTCTGCTTGGCTCCCTCGCCTTCATTGAATTGTTCCAAATGATTCGTCAATCGAGGAGCAAGCATGCCGCTTAAAAAGATTTTTTCCACTCCCATAGCAATGATTCTCGGTCTTGTTGCCGGTTATTTCGCGATCCCGCAAATACACGATGCTTCCGTTTTTATTAGCGATGGGTTCTTAAAAATCTTAAAGCTTTTGAGCTTGCCTCTCATCTACCTCTCTATTACTTCGACACTTCTTAATGTGGAATCCCTTGATAAGCTCAAAACGCTCTTTAAAAAAGTTACGAAATACACACTTTTTACTACTGTTCTCGCTGCAACAGTTGGTCTAATCCTCTTTCTCATAATACGACCCGTTCACACTCCAGAAGGAGTGCAAATTGCAAGCGGGCAAAATGAAAGCATCTACACCCTTTTCCTTAACCTCATACCGGAAAACCCCTTCTCCGCTTTCTTAAACCATAATGTAGTGGCGATTGTTGCCATGGCAGTCGTTTTTAGCTTAGCTGCAATCAAAACCAATAAAAAAGGGACGATAACTAAACTCTGCCAAGAGCTCTTTGCCGCATTTGTGAAAATGACCTCTTGGGCGATCAAACTACTTCCAATTGCGATTTTCGCCTTTTCTGAAATTCTCATGCACTCTCTGCGTGAAAATCAAGGAGAAATCCGCAACCTACTTCTCTATGCTATCTGCGTAATTGGCGCCAATATCGTGCAAGGATTCATCGTTTTGCCCCTCATTCTTCGCTCTAAAGGGATCAGTCCCATGCGTCTTGGAAAAAGCATGTTCCCCGCATTATCCGCCGCATTCTTTTCCAAATCTTCCAGCGCGACCCTTCCCGTCGCCCTTGAATGTGCAGAAACCCGCGCAAAAATCGACCAAAAAGTGGCCGGATTCTCTTTCCCACTCTGCTCTGTCATTAATATGAACGGCTGCGCTGCCTTCATCCTCATCACCTCACTTTTCGTTGCAATGAGTCACGGCATACTCTTTTCGATACCAATGCTGCTGCTTTGGATTTTCATCTCATCTCTTGCCGCCATCGGAAATGCAGGCGTGCCTATGGGCTGTTTTTTCCTTACATCGGCACTTCTAGTTGGATTGGATGTACCGCTTGGCATGATGGGCTTGATTCTTCCGCTCTACTCCCTTTTCGATATGGTCGAAACATCATTAAATGTCTGGTCAGATAGCTGCGTAACTGCTATTGTGGATCACGAACTTAAAGATGATGTTAAAATACCTGCTGATCCTATCTCTGCCCCTCTCAGCCCGACTCCTCGTTAACGCTCCCGCAAACGCAGAAAAAATCGCAGCAGAAACAAATGGGATTGTTCTTTCTACGAAAAATAAAACACTCACGCAAGTTGAAAAAGAAATTGAAGCCTTTGACCACAAAGATCCAACTCCTATTGTAATATTGCAAGATGCCATTTACAGTAAAAAAGAGCTGAATAATCTTGCCAATCGCGTTGGTTATAAATATTACGCACCAAAAAAACTCTCTGCACGTCGCGTTCTTAAGACCCATCAGAAACTTCCAAAAACTATAAGTGAAATCCCCCAGTTGCCCCAAGAAGCTGCCCAAAAGCTCTATGATCTAATGGAAAAAGTTGATAGTTTTTTCACTAAACACAACCTCACCTATTGGGCTGGAGGCGGCACCCTTCTTGGAGCGATACGTCACAAAGGATTGATCCCCTGGGATGATGATCTTGATATTTATATTTCAGAAGTAGATGAAAACCTCCTACTTGAATTGAAAAAAGAACTCTTCGACGAAGGGTTTACTCTTCATTATATTGCTGAAAGCGACTATTACAAACTTTCACCCATCGATGGAAAGAGAATTGATGGGGCATGGACCTTTCCCTTTGTCGATATTTTCCTTTTTGAAAAAAAGGAAAACTTCGTGCATCGCTCAGAGCAATTTTATCGTGATTATCCAGGGGATTACTACACAGATTCACAGATAACAAATCGAAAACGAGCTCTCTTCGGACCAATAGAAATCTGGATTCCCCATGATAGCGAAACGGCATTAAATCGCCTTTATGGACGCGAAGACTACCCGCACTTCTGGCGTGATTTTGCCAAAACCCCACACTGGGACCATCAAAAAGAACGCCCCCTAAAAGCACCGCAAATCTACGTTCCTTTGGAACATCCTTGATTTTCAACCAAATAAAACTATGTTTACCTTGAAATACGACCATGGAGCACGTGATGAACCTCTAAATTCCCTGTTCACCCCTATAAGAACCTATTCCTGTAAACAAATTTTGGCTGATGCAGATCAATTCCAAGTAATAATGGCATCCTTATCTTGACGTAGGTATAGCCAGGGAGTAAGATGGTCGTTTATGGAAATACAACGTGAATCAATCTTTTTTACTGGCGTTCGTGCCTTTTTTCGTGTCTGCCTAGGCACTTTTGGCTTGGCAGTCGCTCTTTTTGTTTTGCTTATTTTGTACGGAATGTTTGCAGGTTCGCAAGCTGTTGTAGAAAATACGCGCATCCATATTGAGCCCGATGCCAATGGCAACCGTGTTGCTCTTGCTAGCACGACTCCTGTTGTTTTGCGCATCAACATCGATGGCGCCATCGGCACAATTGGCACAAATGCAAAAAATATCAAGCGTCAACTAGATGATTCACAAGGTTTTTCTTTAAAGAAGGGCCGTGTCAAAGCGATCTTTCTGCACATCAATACACCTGGCGGCGATGCAACGCAATCAGATGATATCTACCGCTATTTGATGGCATACAAGCAAGAGTACAAAGTGCCCGTTTACGCATTTGTCGATGGATTGTGCGCATCTGGCGGCATGTATGCTGCATGCGGCGCGGACAAAATTTTCTCCTCCCCAACAAGCGTAATCGGCTCTGTCGGTGTTTTGATGGGCCCAAATTTCAATTTCTACGACGTGATGGAAAAGTATGGAATAAAAGAAAAAACAATCACGCGCGGAAAAGATAAGGTCGTTCTCTCATCTTACCAGCAATGGAAACCCGATGAAACTGCCTCACTAGATCCACTCATCACTTATCTCTACGATCGATTTGTTTCTATTGTTTCTAAATCTCGCCCACTCATTTCCGAAAGCGAACTGAAAAATGAATATGGCGCGCGCATCTTTGATGCTCCAAAAGCGCAATCTCTTGGCTATATTGATGTAGCCGATAGCAGTTATGAACAGGCACTGAGCGAGCTAACAAAAGCAGCGAAAATTGATGGCGCCTATCAGGTGATTCACTTGGTACCCGATCGCCCCATTTTTCAAGAGTTTATCCATAAGCCCTCCTCCATTTTGAAACAAATGTTTCAAGGAGAGCCCTCGTTTGAATACAGAATGCAATGAAAGATATTTATATCCTTGATGCGGTCCACACGCTTTTCCGAGCCTATTTTGCGATCGGAAAGATGACCAATGCAAAGGGAGAATCAACAAATGCCCTCTACGGTTTTATCCGTACGGTCCAGAAACTTTTCAAAGACTTTAAACCTGGTCACTTCGTTGCCGTTTTTGACGGTCCGGAAAATAAAAAAGCACGCATCGCCGTCTACGAACATTACAAAGCGCATCGAGTTGGCATGCCCGAAGATTTAGTTCCGCAACTTGAATGGGCGATTAATTGGTGCAAACTTGCTGGTATCCCCACTCTTTCTATTCCAGGTGTCGAAGCGGATGATGTCATAGGCTGTGTAGCAAAATGGGCCGAAAAAAAGGGCGCAAAAAGTTTCGTCTGCTCCAGTGATAAAGATCTCTGCCAACTGGTAAATGAGAATATTTTCCTTCTCAATAGCTACAAAGGCAACCTCATTATCGATGAAAACAAAGTGAAAGAACTTTTCGGTGTGAATCCTTCACAGATCATTGATTATCTCGCTATCGTCGGAGATAAATCCGATAACATCCCCGGTGTTGCTGGTCTCGGCCCAAAAGCCGCTGCCGATTTACTTGGCAAATATGAGACTTTAGAAGGCGTTTACGAGCATGCTGACGAGGTACCTGGCAAGCGCGGTGAAAATTTGCGCACGTATAAAAAAGAGGCTTTCTTAAGTCAGGAACTCGCAACTCTTCATCTCCATTTAGAAATCCCCACAAACGAACATGAATACGAACGCTTTACTGAAGACAGCGCTGCGCTGACCACTCTTTATGAAGAGATGCGCTTCAACTCCCTACTTAAAGAAGTGAAAGTGCAAGAGGTGAAAGAACCAACTGGCACTACTTCCTATCATCTCATTGCAACTGAAGAGGAGCTCCACAAACTTGTGGAAAAACTCCTGCTGGAAAAAGAGATTTGCGTCGATGTCGAGACGACAAAATTGCATCCACTAACAGCACGCGTCGTCGGCATTGGTTTTGCTGTAAAATCCAGAGAAGCTTTTTACATTCCCGTTAATGGCGCTCTAGACAAAAAACATGTTCTAGATGCTATCCGGCCACTTTTTTCCAAATGCAGTTTCTTTGGTCATAATCTTAAATATGACTACCACGTTCTATTAAATGAAGGCATTGAGATTGAAAATATCTGCTTTGACACGATGCTCGCTTCATATGTTTTGGCACCGCAAGTAAATCGTCACAGCCTAGATCATCTCTCGCTTGAACACTTTGGTAAAGTCAAAACCTCGATTAAAAGTCTTATCGGTACAGGAAAAAAAGAGATCTCCATGCACGATGTGCCGATTCAAACGGTCTCCGATTACTGCTGCGAAGATGTCGATTACACCTGCCGACTAAAAGAGATCTTCGAAGAGGAAATTGATCACCGCAACTTAGGAAAAATCCTCTACGAAATCGAACTACCCCTCATTCACGTACTAGCAAAAATGGAACGCAATGGCATTTTTCTCGATAGCGAAAAACTCCATGTAAAATCCAAAGAGCTAGTTGAAAAAATCCACCACCTCGAAGAAGCCATCTACAGCGCCGCTGGAGAAGAATTTAACATCAACTCCCCCAAACAACTCAGCCACGTTCTCTACACAAAGCTTGAGATGAAACGCCCCGCAAAAAAACGCGGCACGGCTGTTGGCACAGGAGCAGAAATATTAAAAGCCCTTGCAGTAGAACATCCGATTGTAGAAAAAATTCTCGAGTACCGCACACTCGAAAAGCTGCGCTCGACCTATGTCGACTCCCTCCCGAAACAAATCAATCACGAAACCGGCCGCATCCACTGCAGTTTTAATCAATCTGTTGCTGCAACAGGTCGCCTCTCCTGCACAGATCCCAATTTGCAAAACATACCGACTCGTACAGAAGAAGGGAAAAAAATTCGCGAAGCCTTTCATCCAAAAAAAAGTGGTTTTAGCTTTCTTTCTGCCGACTACTCGCAAATTGAATTGCGCTTGCTTGCGCATTTGAGTGAAGACCCCGCCCTCATCAAAGCATTTAATGCAGGCGATGATATTCACGCCTTTACCGCAGCACAAGTTTTTGATATCCCACTCGCCGAAGTAACCCGCGAACAACGATACAAAGCCAAAGCAGTGAATTTTGGCCTGATTTATGGACAAGGCGCCTTTGGTCTTTCACAAGGCCTCGACATTAGCCACAAAGAAGCGACAGCATTTATAAAGAAGTATTTTGAGCAATATCCCAAGGTCCGCGAATTTTTAGACGAGTGTAAAGATGAAGCGCGTGCCACCAAAATGGCAACCACCATGACTGGCCGTCAGCGCCCTATACCTGATATTGATAATCGCAATCCAATGATTCGCTCTCAGGCAGAGCGACTTGCCGTGAATACCCCTTTTCAGGGCGCGCAAGCCGATATCATTAAATTAGCGATGATAGAGATCGATAAGAAGCTAAATAATGAGAAGATGATTCTCCAGATCCATGATGAACTTATTTTTGAAGTGGCCGATTCCGACCTACCTTCTCTAGAGAAAATGGTCAAATCAACGATGGAAGGGATCATTGAACTAAAAGTCCCCCTCGTAGTGGATATTTCAGTTGGCAAAAATTGGGGAGAGTGTTAATATTAAGAAGGTTGCTATTACCGGTGTTCCCGGCTCGGGCAAGAGTACGGCCGCCGCAATATTTGAGGAACTAGGATTCTATCGGATAGATACCGATAAGATTGCCCACAGGCTGCTCGATCAGGACAGCCAACTTCAACAACAAATAAAAGATACATTTGGGCAGAAAATTTTTTCAGGAGAGCTACGCAAAAATCTCGCGAGAGTGGTTTTTTCAGATCCAAAAAAGTTAAAAGAGCTTGAAAAACTCATCCACCCGAAAATCTTGCATGACCTCCTCAACGAAATGAAAGAAGCAGAAAAAAACCATAAACTTTGTGTTGCAGAGGTCCCCCTCCTTTTTGAGATAAACTGGGACAAACATTTTGATGTTACACTTTGTATCACCGCAAACCCTTCCCTCTGTTTAAGCCGCTCTGGCCTGACAGAAGAGGAATATAACAAACGCATGAAACGCCAGCTTTCTCAAGCAGAAAAAGCGGAACGCGCCGATTACGTAATTGAAAACAACCGCGACCTTGTCGCACTAAAAACTGAGATAGAAGAATTAGGTATAAAATGAGCGAAGAAAATTCCAACCACAAAATTTCTCCCCCACCAGCACTTACACCCCCACCCATCGTGAAACCGCCGGAAAATATCCCCGTGTCGAAACCAAAAGAACCTCGAAAAGAACAACCGAAAGAGACAAAACCAAAAGAACCACCAAGAGAACCTAATATCACACGCATTGCGGATTTGCAGCGTATGAATATCGACCAGCTCAGCTCTTTTGCAAAAAATCTTGGCCTTACTCATCTTGGCTCGTTAACAAAACCACAAATGGTTTTCGAAGTAGTGAAAAGCCTCTCACAAAAGCATGGTGAAATCCTTGTTGCAGAAGGCATTTTAGAAGTCCTCCCCGACGGATTCGGCTTCCTTCGCTCCCCCAATTTTAACTACCTCTCTTCACCTGAAGATATCTACGTCTCCCCTGCACAAATCCGCCGATTTGATTTGAAAAAAGGTGACAATATTTACGGCACAATCCGCTCTCCAAAAGAGAAAGAGAAGTATTTTGCCCTACATAAAGTCGATCGCATTAACGAAAAAAGTCCTGAACTTTCTCGTGAACGCATCCTCTTTGAAAACCTTACCCCGCTCTTTCCCGAGAAACGCTACATCATGGAGACAACAAAAGATCAGATCTCCATGCGCATACTTGATTTAGTTGCGCCAATTGGAATGGGACAGCGTGCCATGATTGTTGCCCCGCCAAAATCTGGTAAAACCATTTTGATGCAAAGCATCGCCAACTCTATTGCAGTCAATCATCCAGAAATTGAACTCATGGTTCTTCTTATCGATGAACGCCCCGAAGAAGTGACAGATATGCAACGCTCTGTAAAAGGGGAAGTCGTCTCCTCAACATTTGATGAACCCCCAGAACGTCACGTACAAGTGGCTGATATGGCGATTGAAAAAGCAAAACGTATGGTTGAGTGCGGGAAAGATGTTGTTCTTCTCCTCGACTCCCTGACACGTCTTGCGCGCGCCTACAATACTGTACAACCGCACTCTGGAAAAATCCTTTCTGGTGGTGTTGACGCCAACTCTCTTCACAAACCAAAACGCTTTTTCGGTGCTGCCCGCAACATTGAAAATGGCGGTTCCCTCACAATCATCGCAACAGCCATGATCGATACCGGCTCAAAAATGGATGAAGTCATCTATGAAGAGTTTAAAGGTACAGGAAACATGGAACTTGTGCTCGAAAGACGACTTGCAGAACTGCGCATCTTCCCAGCGATCAACATTCCGAAAAGTGGCACGCGTAAAGAAGATCTTCTCTACCACCCAGAAGAGATGGATAAAATTTACGAATTGCGCCAAGCATTTGGCGATATTTCCCCTGTTGATGCGATGAAACTTCTTCGTGGAAGATTGAAAAAAACATCTAGCAACGCTGAGTTTCTCCTAACAATGAAATAGTTTTTTATTGCAAACTTAAACATTTGGGAATATCCTTGCGGGTATGAGCAGGTATCTTGATCCTACAAATGACGTAGCATTTAAAAAGCTTTTTCTGTTAGAAGAGCACAAGCATCTGTTGATTAGCTTTTTGAATTCTGTTTTGGATCTACAAAACAAAAGAAGAATCACAAAAATTGAAATACTCCCTCCAGAACAAACCCCTCATATTGGAGGAGGAAAAACCAGTATTTTAGACGTAAAATGTACCGATGAACGCGGTGTACAATATGTTGTAGAAATGCAAAACAAAAAGCTGCCTGATTTCCTTAAGCGCAGCCAGTATTACTTAGCGCACACCTACGTTTCACAATCGCTAAAAGGGATTAGCCATTTAGAACTTAAACCTGTAATTCTTCTTGCCATCGCAAATCACAACCTTTTTCCCGATAAAAACGCAGTAATTAGCTACCATAAAACATTAGACTTAAAGACTTACGAAAATGATCTAGAGGATTTTTCCTATGCTTTTATCGAACTACCAAAATTCAAAAAAAAAGAAAATGAGCTCGTTACAACACAGGATAAATGGATCTACTTCTTTAAAAACTGGAGTGAGAGCAGAAACGTTCCTCCTGGAACAGACGAACCTGAAATCATCGAAGCCTACAGTGCCATGGAAGAGTTCAACTGGACTCTAGGTGAGAAAGAGGCCTATCTCAAAGCAAACATCGCTTTTACTGAAGAACACGCGCTTAAAAAAGAAGAGTTCGAAAAGGGCCGTGAAGAAGGCCGTGAAGAAGGCCGCGAAGAAGAACAGCGTAAGATAGCAAAAGGAATGCTGGCATTAGGCATGCTAAAAGATCAAGTAATGAAAATCACAAGTCTCTCAAAAGATGAACTCGAGAGATTATAATCTCCATCCATCATAAGTTGAAAGTTACGTCGATATGTATTAAAGATATAATTTAACACATATTGCTAGTTAATGATCAAAAAAACTCGGGGCATTCTCATCCTCACTTCCTCTGGAGGAAGTGGGCACATACAGGCGGCTAAAGCCAAGCAAATAGAAGCAAAGACACGCTATCCCAACCATAAAGTTGTTGTTTGCGATCTGATGCTTGATTGGATGGGCGAGCGTCTTGGTAATTACTGCGTACGACGCTGGAATTCCGCTCAATCTAAAGGAGATGTTAAAGAACAACTTAAGCTAATTGGCTATCAATGGCTCAGTGAACTCCTCTTTGGCCTGCCGATGTTTATTCGAGCATTCTTCGTACTCTTTCGAAATAACATCGAACTCATCATTGACACCCAGCCCAATTTCACCCCCTCCATTATCAAAGCTGCTCGCCTTGTCATGAGACTAAAGAGGCGCAAAATCCATATGGAGAAGATCGTAACGGAGCTTCCCACACCTTACTGCTCCCACTTTTTTGATCCGATCAAACATCTATCCAAAAACGATCGCAAGTATATCGACCTCATCACATTTTTTCCCCTCTTAGAAGAGGGACGCAACTTTTGGAAAGAGGCGTGCAATTTGCCCTCTTATCGCATTAAATACGACAAGCCTCCCCTACGTCCCACCTTCCAAAAATACATGCAAAAAGAAAGCAGCTACAAGCCACTCACCTTAAATATCCAAATACATTCAGAAGAAGAAGAGCATCTCATCGAAGAGACGCTTGCAAAAAGCAATCATCCATACGCAATTCACGAAGAAATTCTTACCTATACTGTTTATCCAGAAGATCGCGTCTACACATTAATGCTTGGGAGTATTCCTGCAGAATGCACAACACTTCGTTACATCAAACATATCATAAAAACATTGCGAAAACTGCCCAACAATTCTGAACCCTATCATCTTTTTGTTTTTTGCAACGCACACAAGCCAGGAGTTAAAAGCCTATTAAAACGTGTCCACGACCTCATCACAAATTGCCATGCCTTTCCTGAAAAACTCACGGTTATTCCGATGACCTTCCAAGATGACGCTGTCATCGCCCCACTTTTTTTCCGGTCAAACGCCACTTTCACCCGCTCAGGAGGACTCACCTCTATGGAGCTAATGGCAGTTGCAAAAGGACAGATTTGCATTCATTCTGAAGCTGTTGATCCAACCCTAGCACACCATGGCATGCCCAAGTGGGAATTTGGCAACGCCTTCTACTTACAAGAAAAGCGCGGTGCTAAAATCCTAACAACCGAATGTTTTGAACAGAGCTGTCCCGATCTGTTTTTACCCAGCCAGAAACTTCTTAGTGTTTGATCAAGTACTTGACCATTCCCTCATAATCTTCGCGTTCCACATAAAATAATAGACGGTCATAATCCGCATTGACATGCTTTGAAAAACCATACAAATGTGGAATGATGTTATTTCTTTGCATCTCACGTGTCATGTTTTTTAAAAAACCCATTAGCCTTCTCGATCCCAAAAAACTTTTCCATTTCCATTTATCTTTACGGATGACACCCATATAACCTTTCAGCTGAGGTTTAGTGAAAGCATGTCCTAAAAAACGCAAAGGGTGCACCGTATGTTCAATTTTTTTTCCTAATCGATACATCTCAATACTATTTCCAAAAAGCGTTGCCTTGCTTTGTGTCCCCATATTTACAATGATTTCGGTGATAATTTTTCCCCCTTCTTTATCGTAGGGTAATTGAAAATAACTCAAAACCGACTGCGCCTTTGCATCCGGCGTCTCAATATCATGCGCGCCTAAACTCGCACAAACCAAACCTAAAATAATAACTACATTTCTTAACATCTCATTTCTCCTTTGAAATAGATTGAAGTTTAACACTTTTCTAATATTTGATAACTAAAATAAAATTTATATTCTAAATTTGTTAATATTTACTTGATTATAAAATTTAATTTATTCATTTATAAAACAGAGGTATTAGTTATGACAAAAAAGAATTCTGCAACAAAGTTTCATATTCCGGCATTTACATTGGGACTTGGCGTGACCTGGTCAATATCCATTTTCCTTGCAGGTTTGATGGCTATGTTTAACTGGGGCGGCGCCTTTGTCGATGTGATGGCATCCATCTATATTGGCTACGAACCCACTTTTCTTGGAAGCATCATTGGAGCTCTTTGGGCATTTTTTGATGGCGCCATCGGAGGTCTTGTCTTTGCCTTCTTCTACAATCTATTCATTGTGAAGCTTAAGAAGAATTGACACGAAAGTCTTGTTTGATTCATAATATTTGTTTAAACCAATACAACAAATACAATGAGTAGAATAATTCCGAACGAAATTAGACATTTAAATTTACATCTTCGCCCACTACTCTCAAGCCCAACAGCAAAACGCGTATCCCTTATTGCACTTCCTGTATTCGCCTATTTTTTAGGTTATGCCTTGAGAAAAATCGCAGACTACGCTTTCACAAAAGTTGATTGTAATGAAAAAAAACTATTAAATTCCTTCACTTTTTATAAAATCGAACCCAAATTAAAAAAACTGATATTCAATACAATTAAATCAGTTGATATTTCTAAAATAGATGATGCCTTACCTGTGGAACAGCGATATATAGAAGAACTGCTGGAATTTGGTGATTTGCACAAAGATCTATGTTATTTGCATCTATATTCAGCAAACCAAAAAAGAAGCCCTAACCCCTGGAATGATGAGAGCTTCAAAGAAAATGCAATAGTGGCCTTTGAGCAATATTTTGTAGCAGGTATGATTTCTATCATGATACAAAAAAATCTTTTTGACGCGGCGCTCACACAAAAATGTAGCCTCCCTTTCGAATCATTTGAAAAAACCCTACTAAATAATGAGGATCATGCGCTATCCCTATGCTTAAAAAGAATCAACTATCTCTATGTCAATCTTTGCAAACAGAACATCATTTACAACTGTGAAGAAAAAAAATGGCAAGAGCACCCTACAGATATCTCCTGCGATCCTACCATTTATTCTGACCCCACAAGCGCACAGTACTACATTCGAGAGCTGTATAACTACTATCTTAAATCCTTTGAAAATCTTTGTGGTATTGAAACACCACCAGACTTTCCTCAGCTAGATGTTTTGAGACCAACCTGATAAACTGAGGCTGTGAACTCATACGAAACAGCCCTCTCCATAATCCGCCAATTAAAAGAAAACGGCCACACCACCTACATTGCGGGCGGCTGGGTACGTGATTTTTTTTTAGAACATCGTTCCGATGATATCGACATTGCTACAAGCGCCTCGGTAGAGGAGATCACAACCCTTTTTCCCAAAACCATTCCTGTAGGCATTAACTTTGGTATCGTGATTGTCGTTGAAGAGGGGCACCATTTTGAAGTAGCGACATTTCGCAAAGATCTCGGCTATGAAGATGGGAGGCGGCCGACAGGCATCGCTCCTTCCGACCCCAAAGAAGATGCAATGCGACGCGATTTTACCATCAACGGGATGTTTTACGATCCGATCGAGAAAAAGCTCCACGATTTTGTCGGGGGAAAAGATGACTTAGAGCAAGGAATCATTCGCGCAATTGGCAATGCGCATGAGCGTTTTTTAGAGGATCGCTTGCGCATGATGCGCGCAGTGCGCTACTCTTGCCGCTTCCAATTTCCCATAGAAACCAAAACTTTGCAGGCAATTATCGCTCACGCCAACGATCTTTTTCCTTCCGTTGCTTACGAACGCATTTGGCAAGAGTTTGTAAAAATGGCCCGCTTCGCCCACTTCAATGTTGAACTCATCACACTGCACCGCCTCAATCTCCTGCAGCAAATCTTTCCTTCATTAAAAGATACCCACGCTGATGAAATCCAATCACGCGTTGAGCATCTTCCCCGCTTTCCTGACAACTGCCCTGTCATCGCAAAAGTTTTAGAGCTTTTTCCAAATAGCACTTTAGATGATAAACTCGCTATCTGTCGTCAATTTCGTCTCTCCAACAAAGAGCTACTATTTGTTGAATACTTACAGAAAGTAGAAGAAGCTTTTTCAAATGAAAATCTTGAACTCTACGACTGGGCTAAACTCTATGCAAATGAAGATTTCTTCACCGCGCTCAATATCCTAGGCGCGCGCCTAGAAGAGCAGGAGCGCAAAACACTTTTCACAAAACACAAGAAGCAGATGCAAAAGCTTTTTAACCCAATTTTGCGTATCCAGAAAAGTGAACCGATCATCCGTTCACATCATTTAAAAGAGCAAGGCATCAAGCCCGGTAAAGCGATGGGCAGCTTGCTTCATGAAGCAGAACGGATTGCTACGAATGAGGGCTTAGAGGATCTTGAGGCTCTTCTGGCGCGACTTCGGGAGTCTTCGCATTGGCCCACATCACCAGAATGAGTTTTGTATAACTAATAATGCACGAAGCGGCGTAAGGGATTCATATCGCAAAGCAAAATCAGATTTTGGAGGTTGGGACAGTATTTCATACGGACCAACGACCGAAATTTGATTTGGCACAGCGAGATGGAGACCAAAAAAATCACTCGCTAACTTTGGACATACATCTTCTCAGAAGAATAAAACTTAAATCATCATGCTGCGGCGCGCCTTCAGAAAACCACGCCATCTCCTCAAAAAGATCTGCTAAGAACTCTTCTGTTGACAGCGTTTGTTTTTCAACAAGGAACGCTTTGATACGATCTTCGCCAAAGAGTCCATTTTTCAGATTGTGCATTTCAGAAAGCCCATCTGTGTAGAGAAAGAGTTGATCGCCAGGATGCAGTTCTGTTGTTTCTATCGGGAATTCAGTAATTTCTGCCACACCAAGAGACATAACGCGATTATTACACTCATCAAGATGCCCATCGGCGCGCAAAATATATGCAGGCGGGTGACCACAGCTAACGTGCGAAAGAGAAAAATTCGCAGGATCAAAAACTCCCAACCAAGCCGTTGCAAAAACGCCATGCGGCTCTGTGTCCATGGAAAAAAGCTGGTTAGTTTGACGTAATACTTCAGCTAAATCGCTGTTTTTATAAGCAAAACTGCGCAACATGCTACGCAAAAGCAATGCATAGAAGCAAGCATGAATCCCTTTGCCCGAAACATCGGCCATCACAATGAGCCATTTGCCATCTTCGCGCTGGAAAAGATCGTAAAAATCGCCACTCACTTCTTTTGCCGGTAAGTAGCGTGCGGCAATTTCAAGCTCGGCAAGTTCCGGAAGCGACTCAGGGATGAGCGACTGCTGCACCTCTTGCCCAATTGCAAATTCTTTTTCCAAACCCTCTTTGGCAACACGCTGCTCTTCACCAGAACGTTGCGTATGCAAAAGCGTTTCGATCATCTCATTAAAGGTTTTACCAGCACGGTTAATTTCATAACCATAACGATCCGGTTCATAGCGGTAATGCGTTTTGCCACGACCGACAAGCGCCATTATCTCCGTTAAATCGCGAAGCGGACGAGAAAAGCGTCGAGTGAAAAGGAGAGCGACGGGAAATCCGACAATTAATAGAGAGCCAAAAAAATAGACCAGTAAATGGATAAACCGATTGAATGAGAGAAAAACAAATTTTGCGCCCACTGCAAAAAGTAACTGATATTCTGACCCTGCAATCGGTTTCATGACTCCTGCCCACCGTCTTCCCTCAAAAGAAAAACGAAACGCTTCAATCGGCTCTTTAAACTGCACTTCAGCTGGCGATTCAATCAATTCCATGGGCATGCCGCCCTCAGCAAAAACCTGTCCATTAAATGCTTCGTCAGTACTTCCTATAACCTCACCATACGGATTGATCAAAGAAAAATTCACCGGATACTCTTCATCTTTTACAATAGCGAGCACATCGAGCAATTGATTGATGGGATAAGCAATCATTAGGTACCCTTTTGGCATCGCCTTACCAAGCAAAATGGTCTCTTTCTGATTAAAAAAAACTTTTGCTGTAAAAAGATCGTGCCCACCCGCAAGTCGCGCGCGGTTATCCAAAAATTTTGTAAAATTTTTCCCGACAAATTCGGAGGAAGAGGCAGCTAAACAGACCCCATCTTTCAAATAAAAGAGATTTTGCGCCGACTCATGCTCAGAAAAAAATTCATGGTATTCCATCAATTTTTCAGAAGTAATCACCTGATCAGCTAAATTCACCACCATCATATCGAGCGCAAGTCCTTGGCCTTTAATAAACTCATCAATCACACCGCGCTCGCCCTGTTCCAGTAAATCCATCGTCACCAGTATATGACGCTCTTGCGTCTTATAAACCATGCGATAGCCAACAAAGCTAAAAACAAGAAGCGGAACAACCAAAAAAAGAATTGCTATCCACGCCACTCGCCCCGCTAGTGAGCCACTTCCCTTGTTTGCCATATGTTTCTCTGCCATAATAATCTTATGAATACACGAAAGATCGGCAGTTTACAACATCCGCTCGTCAAGCATCTTGTGAAGTTACGTGAGAGCAGTCGCTACCGCAGAGAGCAAAACAGCGCCTTTGTGCTAGGAAAGCGCATGTTGCAGACCGTCGATACACATGCGCAACTCAAACGCATTGTGACACTTAGCGAGCAGAATGATTTTTCTGCCGATGAACAATTGATCGTTACACCAGAGATTCTCAAAAAAATTAGTGGCACTCCCTCTCCAGAACCCATTGCTGCAGAAGTCACCCTCCCTGAAAATCAAAAAATTTCCGGTAGACTGCTGCTCGCCCTCGATCAAATTTCTGATCCTGGCAATTTGGGCACACTGCTGCGCACTGCTTTTGCCTTTGGCGTCCAAGGCGTTTTCTTAACCGATGGCTGCGCCGATCCATTTAACGATAAAGCTCTTCGGGCCGCAAAAGGCGCCACATTTTTGCTTCCGTTGCAACACGGGAACTTAGAAGATCTGGCCAAAATCGCAAAAAGCCGCACCGTTTACATCGCAGATCTTGGAGGAAACGAATTGTTAAAACCGCAAACTCCCGCCCTTCTCATCTTAGGAAACGAATCACACGGCCCCTCACCTGAACTTTTAAAACTCGGCGAAAAAGTCACCATACCAATGCGACCTGAAATAGACTCGCTTAATGTTGCCATCGCCGGATCCATCCTTTTGCACCAAATGAGGTCAATGTGAGCAAGGACTACCTCGAATACGAAGAGAATTTTCATCGCGAAGGAAAAAAACGTGAAGAGCGCAGTGAGCGGAAACGCATTACAAAGAAAGATCGCTCCAGATTTAAAAAAACTGACCAAAAAAAAGAAGTCGAAGCTCCCACCGATCCCGCCTTACGTCGCGGACGCGTCCT
>JAJFMI010000060.1 GCA_021772235.1 Chlamydiota bacterium | reverse complement strand
AAATTCAAAAACAGTAGACAGAAAAATATTTTTTTTATATAGGAATACTTTAAGTTTATAAATTTATCTATATTATAATATGTGCAATATTAAAAAAGTATTATTCTATTTTGTTTTCTGCTTGCCGGCGGCTTTGCTGCCAAGCTCCATAATATTCGAGGGGAATGCCGCATATTTTCGTCCCACATCAGATGTCCTTAGAGATATATATGGAAGTCATTGGCTAAATTCGGGATTGAAAATTTCAGGAAAACTCCCTTTCTCGCAACCTTTCTTACAGGATCTTTACCTATTTGGAGGATTCAATTATCTTGATGCGGAGGGGAGATCTATCGGGGGAGATGACAAGACAGAGATTCGGATTATCCCTCTCTCGCTGGGCCTTGATTACATGTATACAGTTTTAGATGCTCCTAATCCTTTGAAATTATATTTAGGAGCGGGCGTTCGCTACTTTTTTGTTCGTGTCAAAAACGATGTTACTTTTGTGAAAAGTCGAGTGACAAAAAGTGGGCTAGGGGGAGTTGTTGAAGGGGGTGCTCTCTACTTTTTGGACAAGCATTTTTTCATTAAAGCTTTTGCTGACTACTCCTTTAGAAATTTAGGGATCATCAATACACCATCAGGGGTTTCAGGCAAAGGGGTTGAAGTCGGGGGCCTCAGTATTGGTGGGGGCATAGGGTTTGAATTTTAATTTCTATTGTAGCAAGGATTATTATGAACAATTGTAAGCATTTTCTTTCGATTCTAATCTCCCTAGTTCCCGTGTTAGGGACTCTCAATGCAGAACCCTACACCTTTGATCCTCCTGTTCAAATTTCGCTTTCAGGACAGAGTGCAAATAGTGCTGAGATTGCTGTCACTCCAACAGGAAATGCTACAGCTGTTTGGGTTCGTTCTGATGGGGCTAATGTCCGTGTTCAAGGTGCACAATTCACTCTAGCTACCGAGAGCTGGTCTACTCCTGTCACCATTTCCACTGCAGGTATCTCGGCAAATTCCCCTGCGATTTGCTCTGACCCAAGTGGAAATGCCATTGCCGTTTGGGGGGAAACAGGGGGAGATATTCATTCAGCGCGCTATAATGCTGTTACAGGGATTTGGTCAGCTCCCCTTCTTGTTTCCAGTGGAATTGCCTCGTCTGCCCCTCAAGTTAGTTGTGACCCAAGTGGGAATGCTATTGTTGTTTGGTCAAGCTTTGTTGCTGGTTTTTTGGAGATTCAAGCTTCGTATTTTGATGTTGGTACGATGACATGGTCTGCTGCAACGGTCATTTCTCCCGGAGGAGCTAGTTCAACTAATCCGCAAGTCAGTGTTGATAATTCAGGAGATGCTGTTGCTGTTTGGCGAAGAAGTAGTGATATTCAGAGCTCTTCATTTGATGTTGGTACGATGACATGGTCTGCTGCAGCAAATATTTCAAGTGTAGGAAGTACGGTTGATGATCCTCAAGTTGGAACTAGTGCTGCAGGTGATGCCATTGCCGTTTGGGAGCGTTCTGCTCCTTCTGTTGATATTCGTGCGGCACGTTATACAAAAGGTGGGGGTTGGGCAGCTCCTGTTTCGATCGTCCCTTCTGCTTCTACAAACAGTGATCCTATTTTAGCGGTTAATGATTCTTTGCAAGCTATTACTGTTTGGGAGGGGTTTGATGGTGTTAATGTTACGATTCAAGCCTCGAACTTTGATCCAATCGGAAATACCTGGTCTGCTGTACAAGATGTTGATCCCGGTATGGTGACACTTGATACGGATGTTGCAATTGATAACAATGGTAATGGGGTGGCTGTTTTTGAGCGATTTGTCCCTCCTCAAGAAGCTTTTGCATCATCGTTTGATTTAGAGTCAAAAACATGGTCAACTCCGGAAATGATCTCTTCACCCGGTGAAAATGTCAACAATCCTCAGGTGCAAGCAGCATCTTCTGGAGTTGTTGCAATTGCTGTTTTTACAGGCGATGATGGCATAACAAATGTTATTGAAGCTTCTACAGGTATAGGATCAAGTCAGCTCCTTCCTCCAACAAGAGCATTTGGAAAACGTATTAAAAACCGCTTTCCCTTTCAGAAAGAATATTTCAATGAATTAAAGTGGATTCCAACAACCTCTTCTATTGCTGTTGGTTATAAAATTTTCAGAAGTGGGAAGCTTATTGCTACTCTATCTGGGCGAAATATGTCAGAGTACCGTGATCATAATCGCTCGAAGAAAGGGACAGATGTATACGAGGTTACCTCTATTGATTCGATGGGCGGACAATCAGCATCGGTCACGATTATAGTAAATTAATCGTGTCGACAGAAAAAAGTGCAACCGTTACATTTCTTGATTATGGAAGTAATCACATTATGCAGTTTTAAGGGTGGCACGGCAAAAACTTCAACTTGTTTGCATATGGCATATGAATTGGCTGTACGTCATAATAAACGGGTCTTGCTGATCGATTTTGATTCACAGGCAAATCTCTCCGTGAGTTTGGGTTTTGGGCCCGATCGCATGGAAACAATGGCGCCTGTATTGATGGAAGAAAAGCTAATTGAAGAGGTCACTCTTCAAACAGAAATTCCGGGACTTGATCTCATTCCTGCAAATGCCTATCTCGATGGAATTGAACGCACATCGCAATTAGCAGGCGATCCTTATGCGCATGAAAGGTTAAAGCGTGCGGTTGCGACTCTTAAATATGATTATATTTTTATTGATACGCCTCCATCGTTGGGATGGTTGACGCAGTCGGCCTTTTTCGCCTCTAATCGTTCAGTGATTTGTGCGATTCCTGAGGCATTTAGTGTAATTGCTTTAAGGCGCTTGAAAGAGTTTCATGAGGGGATTCAGAAGTATCATCCGATTGAATTATTGGGTGTGGTGCTTTCGTTTTGGAATGAGCGAGGAGCAGTAAATGAAGCGTTTTTGGAAGAGATTGAGGATGCGTTTCCTGGAATGCTTTTTGATGCGAAGATTCGACGCGATATGCATGTTTCGCGTGCGGTTTTATCGGGCAAGCCGGTGCAGGATTTTGCCCCGAAATGTCGCGCATCTGAAGATTATACAAAATTAGGCGAAGAGTTTCTTTCTCGAGTGGAGGTAGCGCATGTCTAGCTCACAAGCTTCTGCCTTTTTTAAAAAAAGCAGTCCTAAAAAGAGCAATCTAAATTTGCTTCCGCAAGTCAATAGCTTCTCTTCCGTTTTTAATCTCTCTACGCTTTCAGAAAAAGAGGCGCAAGAAATAGAAGAGCTGCTTCTTGAGGGAGCGGAAAATCTTTCGCCTGTCGAGGTCAAGCGTGATGTTGCACGCATGCAAAATATTACAGCAGAAGTGCGTTCGATCAATAAACAGGGGCTGATTTTAATTGGCGAGCGTTTGACCAAGGCGCGCGAAATTTTACATCGCTACGGTGATGGCACTTCGACTTTTGCTGACTGGCTTGTGAAAACTTTTGGCTCTAAGCGCACGGCCTATAATATTCTCAGTTACTACGAACTGCATGAAGCGCTGCCTAACGCGGCGATGCGAGAAAAGTTTAAGCTGCTCCCTCTAAAAGCAGCTTATGTTTTGGCTTCGCGAAAAGGGGAGCTGGAGCAGAAAGCGCAAATTGTGGAATCGTATGCGGGAGAAAAACCGCGTCTGATGATTGAAAAGATTCAGAAGGCACTTCCGCTTAAGCGTGGTGATAAGCGAAAAGGAAACAAACTTTTTGCTTTAGAAAGAGTTTGTGCAGAGTTATTGAAAACAAAGCTTTCTCAGAAAGAACGCGCTAGAGTTTCGGAATTATTAAACCAGTTCACAAAATGACCAAGGCCTTCATCTAGGGAGACTTTTGGTCTGAAGTTTAAGAGTTTTTGCGCCTTAGAGATGTCGGCAAATGTTCTTGTCACATCACCTTTTTGCATGGGTAGCATCTCTTGCACGGCCTTTTTCCCCATTTTCTCTTCAATCACTGAGATGAATGTAGAGAGTTTTTCGGTTTGCGAATTGCCCAGGTTAAACACTTCAAATGGCAGGCTGGTATCGATGGAGGCAAGAACGCCTGCAACGATATCATCGATGTAGGTAAAGTCACGCTCCATTTTTCCATGGTTAAAAACTTGGACGGGGCGATCTTCTGCTATTGCTTTTGCAAAAAGAAAGTAGGCCATATCGGGACGTCCCCAGGGGCCGTAGACGGTAAAAAAGCGCAGCATTCGCATGGGAATTTGGTAGAGATGGTGGTAGCTATGACAGATCAATTCGCCCGCCATTTTTGTGGCAGCGTAAAGTGAGGAGGGCTGCACGGTGGCATCGTTTTCTGAGAAGGGGATTTTTTCATTTTCGCCATAGACAGAAGAGGAGGAGGCAAAAATCAATTCTGCGTTTGTCTCTTTGAGTAATTCTAGGATGCGAATGAGACCATTCATGTTGGCATCCATGACTTTTTCGGGATGCTGTACGGAAAAACGCACGCCTGCTTGCGCTGCTAAATGGAGAAGATGAGTGCAGCCTTGCAGATCTGTCAGCTCATTAATATCTTGCTCGATAACGGAAATTCCCGCTGCTTCAAGTTTTGCTTGGCGCGCTCGTTTAAGAGCGGGATCGTAGAAAGAATTGAAGTTATCGCAGCCGATTACCTCATCGCCCCGCTTCTTTAGCGCGAGCGCCGTGTGCATGCCGATAAAGCCTGCAATACCTGTGATAAAAACCTTCATTTGTTATCATTTTACCATGCGCATATTTACTTCTCTATTCATATTACTT